>CALDIG010000307.1 GCA_937904375.1 uncultured Prevotellaceae bacterium | reverse complement strand
CTGAATATCAAATATTTCAAAGAACTTTTATGATTTTTTAGTGGACACTAATGATATTACACCGAAAGTTATCAGGGAAAGGCGCATTTCTAATAGAGGGAGCGAAGTGGTGCGGAAAGACTACTACTGCCGAACAGATAGCAAAAAGTGTTCTTTATATGTCGGAGCCAGGGAAAATAGAACAAAATAAGACACTGGCAAATATCAACCCAGCCATGCTTTTAGCGGGAGATTATCCACGTCTGATTGATGAGTGGCAAGTGGTGCCAGAGCTGTGGGACAGCGTAAGATTTGAGGTCGACCACAATTCGTCATTGGGGCTTTTCATTCTTACAGGCTCATCGGTACCCCCCGACATGAGTAAGATTATTCACACAGGCACAGGAAGAATAGGACGGTTGCGCATGCGCACAATGAGCCTTTGGGAATCAGGGGAATCATCGGGCGAAGTGTCGCTGGGAGAGCTGTTTGCCTCGCCATTAAAAATTGAAGGCTATAATAAGTTGGATTTAAACAAGATTGCATTTTTAACTTGCCGTGGAGGTTGGCCTATGGCTATAGGCATGGATAATGAGATTGCTCTTGATCAGGCATTTGATTATCTCGAAGCGGTGGAGAAAAGAGATGTGAGCAAAGTTGATGGGGTGGAGCGCAATCCGGCGAGAGTTCATCGACTCTTGCGCTCCTATGCCCGGCATCAGGGCAGTCAGGCCTCCTATGGCACTATTAGCGGCGACATTGCCGCTAATGAGGCTTATAACCTCGATAAAGATACTATTGCCTCATATATTAAAGCCCTCAAGGACATTTTTGTTATAGAAGATTCTGAGGCTTGGAATCCTAACCTGCGCTCCAAGACTGCTATCCGTACTGCCGATACCAGATATTTCTCCGACCCATCAATAGCAACAGCTGCTTTAGGTCTTGGACCAAATGATTTGATAAACGATTTAAACTCATTTGGATTATTCTTTGAGACATTGTGTGTGCGTGACCTTCGAGTCTTTGCCGACTCTCTGCAAGGACAGCTATATCACTACCGCGACAAGAATGGCCTGGAGTGTGATGCTGTTCTGCATCTGAGAAATGGAAATTATGGTCTGATAGAGATAAAGTTGGGTGGAGACAGACTCATCGCTGAGGGAGTTGCCACACTAACCACTTTGGCATCGAAAATTGACTATACTCGAATGAGAGCCCCTTCATTCTTGATGGTGCTGACCGCTGTGGGCGATTATGCCTACCGCCGTGAAGACGGCATTTACATAGTGCCAATAGGATGCTTGAGAAATTAGGAAGTTTGTGTTAGACTGCGAAAGCTTTTTGTCCTCTAAAGAATCTTCCATGTGAGGAAACCAATATTTGTCAGACGATTAGAAACTACAAGAAAGGGCTTCACAGATTTTTGTCAGGCGATTATTATCGAGCGATAACGCGTAAAAAAAGTGCGTTATCGCTCGATAAAAATCAGAAAATATTTGGTCATTTCGTTGAAAATCTTTTATTTTGCACAAAATAAAAGATGAAAAATTATGGAAACTTTAATAGGTCGTGAAGAAGAGATAAGAGAATTGTCGCGGTGCATGAACTCCAAGCGTTCGGAATTTGTCGTGCTATATGGTCGCAGGCGAATAGGTAAGACATTTCTCGTAAACAGTTTCTTTGGCAATAGTTTCTTCTTGAGTTTTACCGGCTCGCACAGGGCTGGCAAAGCGAGACAGCTTGAGATGTTTGCACAATCTCTACAAGAGTGCGGCAGGTTGAAATCTAAGCCAATTGTGGATAACTGGTTTCACGCCTTCGATGTCCTGAAGACTTTGTTGAAAAAGAGAAAAACAAAAACCAAGCATGTGATTTTCTTTGATGAGATGCCGTGGATTGATCGAAACCGCTCCGATTTTGTCACTGCCCTGGAGGATTTCTGGAATGGCTGGGCGGCACAGCAAGGAAACATCGTGCTTGTGGCAACCGGGTCAGCGACATCTTGGATGGTCAATAACTTGTTAAAAAACCAGGGGGGACTGTATAACAGGGTGACATCAAAAATTCATTTGAGGCCGTTCACTCTTAAAGAGTGCGAGAGTTATCTGCGACATCACAAATGCCACTGGGACAGATATGCCATAACTCAATACTATATGTATTTGGGAGGGGTGCCTTACTATCTTAGCTTGCTTGATTTTGACAAATCGCTTGAGGAAAATGTCTTCAAATTGTTTTTTAGTGCAAACTCAAGGCTTGAGAATGAGTTTGATGACTTGTATGCGGTGCTGTTTAAGAACCATGAGAAATATATTGATATCGTGAGACTGCTGGCGCAAAACAGGCAAGGGTTGACTCATAGTGAGATAGCTGAGAAGACAAGTAGCGGAGGTGGATTGACCAAGATGCTACAGAACTTGATGCGTTGCGATTTCATAATGGCTTATAAGCATTATGGCCACAAGCAGCGCGACACCATTTATCGGCTCACCGATTTCTTCACATTATTCTATCTGCATTTTGTGGAAAACGCAGGAATTCAAACCAACAGGAATTACTGGAATCAGATGCTTGCCAAGCAGCAAGTGAAAGTGTGGCAAGGCTTGACTTTTGAACTTCTTGGGATGATGCATGTGGAGCAAATTAAGCGCAGTTTGGGCATATCAGGCATCTTGACTGAGCAAAGCACATGGCGCAGTAGTTCGGAGCAGGAAGTAGAGAACGGCAAGAAACGGCGCGCACAAATCGACCTCGTTATAGAACGCTCTGACCGTCAGATACATTTATGCGAAATGAAATTCTCACAAGAAGTCTTTGTCATTGATAAAAACTATGAGCAAAACTTGCGGGAAAAGATTACCGTGTTCAGAATGGAAACTAAAACAAGAAAGGCGTTGCTCACAACTTTTGTCACCACATACGGGATTAAGAACAATACTCATGCCGGAATTGTGGCTGCACAAGTCGTGATGGATGACCTGTTTATGTGATTTTATCATTTTTTATTGAGCGATAACGCACTTTTTTTATGCGTTATCGCTCGATAAAAAATCCATACATTAATGCTATGTCACTGTAAGATAAACTAATAGCGCAAATGTTCAAAATGCGAAGCTTAGTTTGGTTCAGTCGCAAAAAGGTGGGGGTGAGGCAAGTCGAAGACTTGACCATGTGCGAAACACATTGTGCCGTTCACGGCGGAGCCG
>CALDIG010000306.1 GCA_937904375.1 uncultured Prevotellaceae bacterium | reverse complement strand
GGATAATCAGTGTGAAATATAGAAAATTTTGGAAAAAATTTTTCTCTAAACACTACTAACCTCTAACCTTCAAGTTTTTAAAGTATTAGAACTTTAGAAACTTGAGTAGTTTTAATTATTACTATACCGCAAAGGTAATAAACATCTTGAAAATGTGCAAACAAACAATCAGTATTATCAAAAAAACAGTTGTCCTAGAACGGACGTAGCGGAATTCTCGGTTTTATAATAACTTTCGCGCAACCTTGGTTTATAATTCCTGCGTGAGCAGGCTTTTTGACGAACTGGGTTCGCAGCCATTTGTTGAATTCACAAAAATCGCCGTTTTTAGATAAGCTCGACATGGGTTATAAAACTTACTGTTTAGTGAAGGTAACATGGAAATCGCCCTCGTAGGTGAGATAGAGCTGGATGAAGTAGTTGCCATCACTGTCAAGCCTGATGTTTGCACCGTCGTAATTGAGGTTGTTAATGCTGCCGCCCCAGTTGATGTCCCAACTGTTGTTAGCGCGGAACTTGAAGTCTGTGCCAGCCGGAATATCACAATAACCTTCCCAAGCGCCAGTTGAGGTGTTGTAGGTGAGCGTGGCATAGTCACTTGCCCAACCATTGAAACCGCCTATCACACCAACTGTGGTGATAGGAGTAAGGTTATAAGTAAGGTCGGCGATATTAGCCTCTACCATGTAGAATCCCTCGGCAGCGTTAAGGGTGCCACCGTCAGGACTAAGAGTACCCTCACTGTTTCCTGCGCCCCAGCGGGGAGCATCCCAGGCATATTGATTGCTTCGGAACATGAAGTCACCATTGAGGTACATGAATCCAAAGTAGTCGCCATCGTTGTTGCGGGCATATTTCCAACCCTTGTTTTTAAGGCCAGAAGCTGGACTTGTGCTGCCCCATCCGTTGGCATTACCAGCCTGCCATATCATATCAGCGTAAGTCACGCCCTCAACGTTATAGGTCATGTCGTTCAAATTGATTGAAATGACGTAATTATTATAGTCGGGATCTTCATTGAGATTAATCTCCCATGCCTTGTTGCCTTTTGCCAAATGTCCTCCAAATAAAAGACCTTCGGTTGGCACGTTGCTGCCGAGTTTGTATTCATCAAAGTTATTCACTTTGCTAAAAGGCAGGAAGTAAAACGACATCTCCTGAGCAGTGACAGAAACCGAATATTTCCCTGGTTCAACAAACTTCATCGGAGTGCGCTCACCATTGGTCTTCTGTATATAGAATTTATCTAACAGCAAATTAACCTCCACTGAATTAGAGCAAATGTGCTGTGAATCTGAAATTTGAGCCAAAACCACAAAACTCATTGTCTTAAATCCCAACTTTGAAATATCCATAATGGAGGATATATAATTCTTAAGCTGATTGGCATTAACCTCTCCATTATAGCCTATTGGGATTCTTGTTCCATCCTCAAAAGCCATAAATAGCTGAGGATTATTATACTCACCCAAATTGGTGGTTAACGAGCAGACCTTCAGCTTATCATTATTGCTAAAAGATTCTGTTAAATCAACTATTTCGTCAACGGCTTGAGTGCTCAAATAATCATTATTAGGGTCATCAACTATTCCGCCGTTTTGCGATTCCATGAATGCATAAAGTCCCAAGATATCATTAAAATAAACACGATACTCGCCTGCTCTCACTGGAATGTTTGGACCGCCTTGTGAACCATATCCAAACGGGAAGGTTGCTGCACCCCAGTTCACGTCCCAAGTGTAAGTGCCGTTTGTGAACTTGAGCTCGGCATTGGCTTCATAGGTTGCATCGAGGTACCATTCGTGATTCTCGGTGTTGTCACGCTTGCCCATTGCCGTCATTGCATTAACTGAGGGCTCCCATCCTTGATAGTCACCTGGCATGGTGATAGTAGTATATTCGGGATAAGTCCCATCAAGCTTCACCATAGTGAAAGTTCTGTTGACTGTGTTCATCTCAATTTTGTAGTAACCATCCTCTGGAATACCGATGTTGTGGTTGTCGCCATCCTCGTCGGTTACGATTGACTCACCACGGAGATTGGTGTAATTCATCTGCTCATCCCAACTGCCAGGATTCTTGATAAACTTGAATTGACCGCCTGCAGGGAAGTAGCCGGCATATACTAGAGTGCCTCTACCATTAACATCATATTCCGAATCAGGTATAGGCAACAAAGGAATAAGACCAGTGCCAATAGAACCTGAACCATTGTCCCAATCATTGCTGCCAACGCAGTTACCAACCATGTACCATAATTCTGGGACAATTTTACTGTTGACTTTTAAACTCCACTGTACTGTGTTACTATTAGCAGTTTTGTAATAATTCTCTCCACATTTATCACCACTGCACACCACCTTGGCATAAAGTGTTGTACTCTCACTGCCATCAGACAAATTATTATTCACAATCCATTCATTTACCAAAGAGTTTTTCACCTGGACCGACAGAGAATTAGTGGCGGCATTAATGGCACAGTCAAAACTCATACCATAAGAGAAATTAGCGTCAGTTGAGATTACAACTCTTGCCGTTGCATCGGGAATGCTAGCCAACACACCGCTAAGGTCATTACATGTGAAGAAAGTGTAAAGGTTTTGAACATCGGTAGATACCGATATATTCATCGCATTATCAATCACAACATCATGGTCATAAGGATTGTAACCCTCATTCTGTGTGAGTTCTGGGTTCTCGGCAAGCACCGTACCAGGAATGGCAAATACATTGCGGAAACTACTGAAATCTCTTCCTTCATAAGTATTGCCCTTCCACTGCCACTGGTAATCGGTAGTGCCACCAAATTTGCCGAAACGAATTAAATCTACACGACGACGGCCCTCAAAATAGAACTCGCGGCTCCATTCGTCAAGGATATCGTCGAGAGAATAAGATGTTTTTTGCGTGGCATGAGCGCGGCCGCGAATTGCATTTATGGCATTCACAGCCTCTGTGGGCGCCACGCCACCGGCAAGACGAGTCAATGCCTCGGCGTATGTTAGGTAGGCTTCGGCTTTCCTGAACAAGAAAATATCCATATCGGGGAAAGTCATGTCACTACCATTAGAGCCATTGCACTTGAAATTGTTGAATTTTGCAGTAGCATGACCCGACCAAAAGACAGACACATCATCTACGTTAAGATTATGATAATAAGTCTCAAAAATTGCACGATCATCTCCTGCTGCAGTAACAACGTCGTAGGCATAACTCCAGGCAGGAGCATCATTAACGAAAAACTTATTCACTAGATTTGGTCGCATGCGGTTACCCATCCAAGCATTGTTGCTGAGACCATTAGTCTCATTGGGAGCGTATGGATTAGGATGCATATCGTAATCATAGGTAGAACAAATCAAGTATGTGGAAGTATTCCAAGAAGAATAATAAGCGTCATTACCATTGTGTGGAATTATCAATATTGCTTCTTTTGAAGCATCAGTCTCCCCATTATCTCCCATGAAGAGCATCTGGTAAGCGCTGAACTGGCGATGAACTCCATCAACGCCATTACCATCATAACCTTCACTGAACAACTGGTAATCAGAATCCATCACCTTCTTTGCATATTCACGAGCCTTTGCCCATTTCGCAGTGCCTGTATAAACCTCTGCATTAAGATAGAGCCTTGAGAGCAATAGCCATGCGGCAGCCTTGTCGGCACGCCAGTACATCTCATGTGAACTGTTCTTGGGTGTAGGAGCTGCCATGTTCTTTTCGGCTTCTAGCAGTTCATTCTCAATAAAAGCAAACATTTCGGATCTACTCTTTTGATTACCAAATTTAGGTCCAGATGGATACCATGACCAAACTGGGTAAGAATAACTGCCATCACCTGCTGTCACATAATGTGAATTACTCTCATTTGCCGATTCAGTATAATAAGGGATGTTGCCAAAAGCATCCATGGCAAAATAGTAATATAATGCACGCAGGAAACGAACTTCAGCAGTTTGTGAGATATTATAATTTTGATATTTGTCAAGATAGGTGTTACACAAGAATATACTGTAATACAGTCGCAAGAAATAACCATAAAGCATTGGATTTTTCTCGGTGTAATAGTTGAGGTCAAGTGGACGAATACCATCATCTCCCCAACCATTAATAGCTTCATCGGTTGTAAGTTCATTACTGTTCCACAACTGCTTGTAAAAGGATTGATAACCTCCATCAAATAATTGAATATCCACACCCCCATTAGCACCATTAGCACCTTCAGTTGCCATGGTAGCATAACAACGACGGAACAAACCATCGCAACTGTTATCACTATCATTGAGCAGCACGTTGTAGATACAAGTTATATCGTAGGCAGTAATATAACCGTCTCCGTTTATATCACTCGTTGAAAGAAATGTTTCATCACCATTCAACAAATAATTATACAAGGCCGTTATATCGTAAGATGTAACAAAACCGTCATTATTCACATCGCCATATTTAGCGTTTACTGAAAAAGATAACAAGGAAAAAATGATAAGTGGAAATAATTTCTTCATAACCATTTATTTTAAAAGATTTATTTATTCAGCGCAAATATAGTGTAATTTGCCAGAATCACAAAAAAAATTCCCAAATATTCAAAGATGATTCTAAATTAGAATCGTAATATTCGTAAAAATATTTTTTTCGAATTTCATTAACAAAATTGTTAGAATTTTCTTGCACATTAAAAAAATGTATATTATCTTTGCACCGAAAACTTTATTAACAATCTTGTTAATAAACATATTATTAATTGCAAATCAACAATTTAAATCATTTTATTATGACGAAACATCAGAATAACAAAGAAAACTCAATTCTCAACGCCGCCAGGGAGGAATTTCTCGACAAAGGCTATGACGGAGCCCGCACCACCTCGATAGCAAAGCGAGCCGGCGTGACACACGCTATGCTCCACTACTATTTCAAGTGCAAGGAGGAGTTGTTTGGCCGCATCTTTACCGACTTCATCAGTGACGTTGCAACAAATTTAGGACTCTTGTTCAGCGACAGCGACAAGCCCCTTTTGGAGCGAGTGAGAGAAGGCATCACTCTTCATTTCAATTATGTAATGGCAAACCCACATTTACCCCTGTTTGTCATCAGAGAGATAGTGTCACGCCCCGACCGCATTGACATCATTAAACCTATTTTAGTAAACAATGTGAGGGAACTCACCATAATGCTTCAACAGAGCATCGACATAGCGATAGCTAATGGAGAGATAACACCAAACATTGATGCCCCTACTTTATTAATCGACATGCTGTCGCTCAACGTGTTCCCATTCCTTGTTCATCCTGCCTACCAAGCTGTAGTGGGAGAAGAAGTTGGCGAAATCAACAGCTTCCTTGAACAACGCAAACAAGAGAACATAGAATTAATCACACGACGATTAACACCCAATAAGCAATGAAACGCATTTACACTTTATCATTAATCCTCGCCTGTTTTACCATGGTGCATGCCCAACTCACCATTGAGCAGTGCCATAAACTTGCTCAGAAGAACTACCCTCTTGCCAAGCAGTATGGCCTCATTGAGCAAAGCAGCAGTTACACCCTCGACAAACTCATTCACACTTGGTTGCCACAAGTGACCCTAGGCGCACAAGCGTCAAACCAAAATGAGACACCATCATTCCCCGAGCAGATGAGAGAAATGCTCTCGACTGGCGGTCTCGACATGCAAGGCATCGCCAAAGACCAATACCGCGTGCAGATCGAAGTGAATCAGGTAATCTTCGACGGAGGGAAGGTAAGCAGCCAAAAAGCCATCACTAGAGCCCAGGAGATTGAACAGAAAGCACAGACCGATATTGACCTCTACAGCCTGAACAAGAGAATCAACGAGCTGTTCTTTGGTGTGCTGCTCATGGACGACCGCATCAAGCAGACCGACATGACGCTCGAGATGCTAAATGGAAATCTTGACAAACTGATGTCGCACGTGAGAAACGGCGTTGCCACGAGTGCCGACGAAAGTATGCTAAGAGCTGAGATAATGACTGTGGAGCAGGGCAAGACCACGATGCAATGGACTCGTGACAGCTATAAAAACATGCTCGGGATTCTCATTGGCGAAACAATAGGCGACAGGGAACTCGTAAAGCCCAGCCAAGTAGAACCTTCTTCACTGGCAAGCAATCGCCCCGAGCTGCAGCTCATTGATGCCAAGATTGCCACCCTCGATGCCCGCAAGAAAGCCATCAACGCCTCGGTGATGCCAGTGATAAGCGCTTTTGGACAGGCGTTCTATGGATATCCAGGATACAACACCTTTGAAAATATGCTCAACCGCAAATGGTCATTCAACGCCATAGTGGGAATTCGTGCTTCATGGAGCCTGAGCAGCCTCTACGACCGCAAGACCAACTTGAACCAGTTAGCAACCTCACGCCAGCAAGCCGAGCTGCAGCGCGAAGTGTTCCTGCTCAACAACCAGATGGAGGCGAGCCGTGAGAATGACGATATTTCCCGCCTGCGAGAGCTCATCAAGAGCGATGCGACAATAGTGTCGCTCAGGAAGGATGTTAGGCAAGCCGAGGAGTCGAAACTCCGAAACGGCGTTATCGACATTCACAAACTTGTGGAGCGCATCACCGACGAGAACAGCGCGGCACAAACTCAAATCATTCACAACATAGAGCTATTGAAAACAATTTACGACTTAAAATATACTGTAAACCAATGAAAAAGTTATATCTTTTTGCTGTTGGCACATTATTGCTTACAGCATGCAGTCACGATGACGAATGGGATGCAACAGGCACCTTTGAGGCCACCGAAGTGGTAGTTGCAGCAAGAGGCACAGGCGAGATAATGTCGCTGAACGTGGAGGAAGGCATGGAAGTGGATGCCGACACGCAACTTGGCTACCTCGACATGACACAAATGGAGTTCCAAAATGCGCAATTCGACGCCAACAAAGACAATCTCACGGCGACACAAGCCCAACTTGACGCCAGCAAGCAGCAGATGAGCGAGAACAAGAAACAAATCAGCTCCACGCAGAACGCCACCTCAAGCCACATCCTAAACCTCGAGAATCAAGTGGCAAGCATCAAGCAGCAAATTGCAAATCTCCAAAAGGAGAAAGCGCGATTCACTGCAATGCTAAAGGACAATGCGGCATCGCAAAAACAAGTTGATGACATTGAGTATCAAATTCTTGTCTTGCAAAAGCAACTCACTGCCACGCAAGACCAGATAAACTCAAGCAACCAAAGCCTCAACAACCAGAGTGACGGCTACACAGCTCAAAAAGAGGGCATCGACGCGCAAATGAGGGGCGTGGACGCACAGAAGAGAGGGCTTGACGCTCAAAAACGAGGCATCGACGCACAGAAATCCATCATTGAGCATCAAATGTCAAACTCTATCATCACCTCACCTGTAAAAGGCACGATACTCTCAAAATATGCCCAGCAAGGCGAGTATGCCGTGCCTGGCAAACCTCTGTTCAAGGTTGCCAACCTGAATGACGTGTATCTGCGAGCCTACTTCACCAGCGACCAACTCGAAAGCATAAAATTAGGTCAGCAGGTGACAGTGATTGCCGACTTTGGCGGAGGCAAGACGCGAGAGTATAACGGAAGAATCGCCTGGATTTCGAGCGAGAGCGAGTTCACCCCAAAGACTATACAGACCAAAGACAGCCGGGCCAACCTCGTGTATGCCGCGAAGATTGCTGTCGCCAACGATGGTTACATAAAACTGGGACTTTCGGGAAAAGTGAAAATCAAATGACAACATGACAACAGATAAAGCAATAGAAATCAACAGTTTGAGCAAAAGCTATGGTAAGGCAAAAGCACTTGACCAAGTGACTTTTGATGTGCAACGAGGTGAGATTTTTGGACTTATAGGTCCTGATGGAGCCGGGAAAACCACATTGTTCAAGATTCTGGTCACGCTACTTAATGCCGACGAGGGGACTGCCAGCGTCGATGGTCTAGACATAGGTCGGGACTACCGCAAAATCAGGAATGTCGTGGGATATATGCCTGGTAAGTTCTCATTATATCCCGACTTAACCATAGAAGAAAACATGGAGTTTTTTGCCAACCTGTTTGGTGTGACTGTAGAGCAGAACTATGACCTTGTCGCTCCCATCTACAGCCAAATTGAGCCGTTCAAGAAACGACGCGCCGGCAAACTCTCGGGAGGCATGAAGCAAAAACTCGCACTCAGCTGCGCACTCATCCACAAACCGTCGGTACTCTTCCTCGATGAACCCACCACCGGTGTGGATGCGGTCTCAAGAAGCGAGTTCTGGGACATGCTCCACAACCTCAAGAAGCAAGGGTTGTCGATACTCGTCTCAACGCCCTACATGGACGAGGCGAGCCGCTGCGACCGCATCGCCCTGTGCAACACCGGCAAGATTCTCGACATCGACTCTCCAAGCAATATGGTTGAGAAATTTGACGGGGCACTATATGGCATAAAATCACATGAGATGTACAACCTCTTGAAAGACCTGCGCGGCAACAAAACCATAATCAACAGCTACACCGCCGGCGAATACCATCACCTGCTTGCGGGCAACGGCTTCAACGCCGATGTCCTGAAACAAGTGCTCCTGAACAAAGGGCACAAAGATATTGAGATTAAGTCAATAACTCCCGATATTGAAGATGTTTTCATAAAACTACTGAGCAATGAGCAACATTGAATCTACACACAACAGCTACATAATACAGGTTAAGGACCTCACCAAGCAGTTTGGGACATTTACCGCAGTAGATCACATCACTTTTGACGTGAGACGCGGTGAGATTTTCGGCTTCCTCGGTGCCAACGGCGCAGGCAAGACAACAGCCATGCGCATGCTGTGCGGACTGAGTTTTCCGACCAGTGGCAGCGGCACAGTAGCAGGTTTTGACGTGATGCGGCAGGGCGAGAAAATCAAGAGCCACATAGGTTACATGAGCCAGCGATTCTCGCTCTATGACGACCTCACGGTAATGGAGAACATGCAGCTTTTTGGCGGCATCTATCGTGTCGGTAAGAAGGAGGTTTACAGTCGTGCCACCGAGATGCTGCAAAAACTGGAATTTTCCAGTGAGCGAGACACCTTAGTCGGCTCGCTACCACTGGGTTGGAAGCAGAAGTTGGCATTTGCTGTCGCCACCCTTCATCGCCCAGAGATAGTGTTCCTCGACGAACCCACGGGCGGTGTTGACCCCATCACCCGACGCCAGTTCTGGGAAATGATTTATCAGGCTTCGAGCGAGGGCACCACCATCTTTGTCACCACACACTACATGGACGAGGCCGAATACTGCCACCGTGTGTCGATGATGGTTGACGGACAAATCAAAGCTCTCGACACGCCTACAAAACTGAAACAACAATATAACGCCACCTCGATGGACGAAGTGTTCCGCACTTTGGCACGAGGAGCCAAACGAGGAGATTAAAAAATGCACAATGCATAATGCACAATGCATACAGCGGTATTTATGGTATTTATAAAGAATAAATGACATGACTGGTTTTTTATCATTTGTCAAGAAAGAGACTTTGCACATCTTGCGTGACCCGCGCACTATGCTCATAGCACTGCTTATGCCAGTGGTGCAGATTCTGCTCTTTGGCTTCGCAATTTCCACCGAAGTCAATAACATCAATGTGGCTGTTGTGGTGCCGCACTGGAGCGAGAGCGTGAGGCAAAGCGTAGAAAAACTGTCGTCAAACCCATATATCACCTATCAAGGGGCGATAGAGGCGGGCGAGATAGACCAGCATCTGCGTTCTGGAAAGACCGATGCCGTGGTGGTTTTCGCCCATGACTACGACAAAGTGCTGAACGAGTGGAAGCTGAACGGCAACGGCGAGACTGCCATGCAGTTTGTGATGGACGCCTCCAACACTAATATCGCACAAGTGGGAGCTGGCTATCTCACCAACATCCTCGCTGCCAACCAGATGTCGAGTGCCATGATACCCGAGACCCACATGCTCTTCAACCCCCAGATGAAGAGTGCTTTCAACTTTGTGCCAGGCATCATGGGAATGGTATTTATATTGATTTGCGGCATCCTGACCTCTGTGTCGATAGTGCGGGAGAAGGAAACCGAAACAATGGACGTGCTGCTGGTGTCGCCAGTCAGACCCTTGCGCATCATTCTTGCCAAGATGGTGCCCTACTTTATCTTGTCGTGCATCAACCTCACAAGCGTTCTGCTGCTGGCACGCTACGTGCTTGAGGTGCCCATGAGTGGCAACCTGGGAGCAATAATCGTGGTGTCGCTTGTGTATATCGCATTGGCGCTTGCATTGGGACTGCTGGTATCAACCATAGCCAAAAAGCAGGTGGTGGCTTTGCTTATCTCTGCAGCCATCATGCTGATGCCCATCGTGTTTCTCTCGGGTATTATCTTTCCTGTGGAGAATATGCCATCAGTTTTGCAACCCTTGTCATCAATCATTCCCGCTCGCTGGTACATCGATGCGATGCGCAAACTCATGATTCAAGGCATAGGGTTCATCGGCGTGCTCAAGGATTTCATAATCCTTTGCATTATGACTGTCGTCATCATTGGCATAGCGTTAAAAAATTTCAAAGACAAATTAGAATAAAACCACTGTCATGCTAAAAGTCCTCATTAAAAAAGAGATATTACAGTTTAGACGCAACTCTTTCCTCCCTAAACTTGTTGTCATGTTTCCTCTCATAGTTATGCTGTTGATGCCGTGGGTGACCACAATGGACGTGCGCCACGTGAACGTGAGTGTGGTCGATGGCGACCATTCGCAAATCTCTAATCGCATCATCGAGAAAATCAATGCCAGCGAATATTTCACCCTGCATAGTGTGACGAGCGCATTTGACGTGTCGATGAGTGAACTCGACAAAGGAAATGTCGATGTCATTCTGGAGATTCCTCAAGACTACGAGAAAACGATGCTCACGGAGAATCCCAAGCGACTGAGCATCAGTGCCAACAGCGTAAATTCCAACAAGGGAAGCATTGGTGCGCAATATCTTGCACAAACCATCAGCCAAGCGGTGGCAGAACAGCGAGCCATGACCTCTCCCAGTAATAGCGGCGAACTTTTCACCATTCAAAACCGCTACAACCCCACACTTGAGTACCGCAATTTCATGATTCCTGCGCTGCTCATTATCCTCATGATTATCATCACGGGATTCTTGCCGGCTCTTAATCTAGTGAGTGAGAAAGAGATAGGCACCATTGAGCAAATCAATGTGACGCCAGTGAGCCGATTCTCGTTCACACTCGCCAAGCTCATCATTTACTGGGCGGCAGGTCTGGTGGTAATCACGATAGCGTTGATTGTGGCATGGCTGGTTTATGGGCTCTCGGCGGTGGGAAACCTGGCGGTAATATATGCGGGAGCTTTCCTGTTCATCCTAGCCATCTCGGGGTTCGGGATCATAGCCTCCAACATCTCCTCAACGATGCAACAGGCAATCTTTTTCATGTTCTTCTTTGTGATGGTGTTTATGCTCATGAGCGGACTGCTCACCCCCATTGAGTCGATGCCGCAATGGGCGCAACATATCACTTACCTGCTGCCGCCTCGCTACTTCGTGACTATCATGCGTTCAGTGTTCCTGAAAGGCGCAACGTTCTACGACATGCGCTACAATTTCCTCGCCCTCATCATTTTCGCCATAGTGATGAACATAGGAGCGGCTTTGACCTACAAAAAGCAGAACTGAAAATAGGTGAGAGTTTATCGGAGGGTGTTGCAAAAATAAAAAACAACTGAATATTATATAAAATGCTCACGCTCGCAAGGTAATTTAGCTAACAAGCAGACAAGGAACAAGCAAACAAGGCAATGGTAGTATAGTAGCATGACACTTGTCTCGTCAGCTCGTTTACTCGTCAGCTTGATTGGCTCGCTTAATCGCATTTCCTGTTTTCGTCACTTTTTATTTTGTGATTTGCAACCATCTCAAATACAAGC
>CALDIG010000305.1 GCA_937904375.1 uncultured Prevotellaceae bacterium | reverse complement strand
ACTACGCCCCGAGTGGACTTTCACCACAGATGTATAACATGCCCGTCGTACACAATAAAAATAAAAATCTTCGCTTTTCATTTTGTATTGTATTCGGTTTGCACTAATTTTTGATAAATTAGGCGGCACTTCGGTAATAAAAATGAAAATCTTCGCTTTTCATTTTGTATTTCTCTCGGTTTGCACTATCTTTGCAGCGCATTTTGGTGCCGCGCGGGCTGATGCGCCCCGCGGTTAAAAGGGAATCGGGTGAGAATCCCGAGCAGACCACGCTGCTGTGTTTCCCAGCCAAGTTGCGGCACACATTCTCTATCGTCACTGTCAATGAAGACGGGAAGGCGGTGCCGCAACGGGATAAGTCAGAAAACCTGCCACGATGCTGGAAAGGTGAAAGGTGAAAAGTGAAAGGAGGAAGGTGGAAATTCGTTTCTCGCTCCATGTATTTCGTTCCACGTATTTCGTCCCACCATTCACGTTCCAAAGAGATTTAACTGACTAACGGGGGTAAGAATGCGCTTTGCGCAGTTTAGAAGTTAAAGTTTAGTGTTTAGAGGGTTTATAAAGTTTAGAATTGCGCTGACATGGCTTGTCGCGTCATTCTGTTGCTTGGGTTCACTGGCTCAGGAGGCTAATGATGCGCCGTTAGGACTCGACACATTACAATATCTTGAGAATGTGGTGGTCTATGGTCGCAAGCCCTACGCCGAGGTCATTCCCGCCCAGACTCTCGCAGGCAAGAAGCTCGAAGGCTTGAACAGCCACTCGATAGCCGACGCCATCCGCTACTTCTCAGGTGTGCAGGTGAAAGACTATGGCGGCGTGGGTGGCATCAAGACCATCGACATCCGTTCGATGGGCACCAACCACCTGGGAGTGTTCTACGACGGCATACAGCTTGGCAACGCCCAGAACGGTCAAATCGACCTGGGCAAGTTCTCGCTCGACAACATTGAGGAGATTTCGCTCTACAACGGTCAGAAGAGCGAGATTTTCCAGCCTGCGCGCGACTTTGGCTCGGCAGGCTCGGTATATATCAAAACCCGTCGCCCGAAATTTAGTGGGGAAAAGAACGACAACTTCAACGTGACGATGCGCACTGGCTCATTCGGACTCGCCAACCCCAGCGTGCGCTGGGAGCACCGCTTCAACCGCAAGCTCACCATGTCGCTCAGCGCCGAATACACCTACGCCACTGGCCAATACCACTTCCGATACCGCAAGAAGTTCAGCGACGGCACCATAGCGTGGGACACCACGGCGGTGCGCAAGAACGGCGACGTGCAAGCCTTCCGTGCCGAGGGAGCCATCTTCGGCACTATTGACGACGGCAAGTGGAATGCCAAGTTCTACTACTACGACAGCGAGCGCGGCATCCCTGGAGCTATTGTTAATAATGTGTGGCTAAACTCGCAGCGGCAGTGGGACCGCAATTTCTTCGCCCAGGGTGGCTGGCAGAAGAGCCTGAGCGACCGCTTTGAGATGATGCTCAACGCCAAGTATGCCCGCGACTTCATGCACTACAACAACCCCGACACCACGCTGATGCTCATCGACAATAAGTTCTGGCAAGACGAGATTTACTTCTCAAGCGCCAACAAATACACCATCATTCCCGACTGGGACGTGAACCTGAGCGTGGATTACAAGTGGAACTACTTGAATTCCAGCCTTATCAATTTTTCTTATCCCCAGCGACACACCACGCTCGTGGCACTCGCCACAGCGCGCACTTGGCACCGCTTCAAGTGCCAGGCGAGCGTGCTCTACACCATGATAAACGACCGCTACAAGACCATCTATCAAGGCGAGACCCTTGCCCATCACTCCAAGTGGATGCACAAGTTCACGCCGGCGGTGTTCATGAACTACCAGCCCATCGCTCGCTACGATTTCTACCTGCGAGCGTTCTATAAGCGCATCTTCAGGATGCCCACCTTCAACGACCTGTACTACACCGATATGGGCAACGCCAACCTGCGGCCTGAGTATGCCAACCAGTTTGACGTTGGCTTCTGGTATCAGCGTCTGCGTGAGGAGGGCTTTTTCACCGGGCTCAAATTCACCGCCGACGCCTATTACAACACCGTCACCGACAAAATCATCGCCGTGCCGCATGGCCGCGGCATATACCGCTGGATGATGATGAATGTTGGCAAGGTGAGAATTATAGGTGTTGATGTCACAGCACGAGCCACCATGCATCTTGCAAGAGATTTCAATGTGGATGTGAACCTGAGTTACACCTACCAGAAGGCACAGGACTACACCACTCCCGGCGATGTGGGCTATGGCGGCTCATATAAGGGTCAAATCGCCTACATCCCCTGGCATAGCGGCAGCGTAGTGGGACGTGCCACTTGGCGCGATCTCGACGTGAACTACAGCTTCATCTATGTGGGCGAGCGTTACCACAATAGCGCCAACATTCGCGCCAACCATGAGCAGCCGTGGTACACTCATGACCTGAGTGTGAGCTACACCTTTACCTTGGGCAACACCAAGCTGAAGATTGCCGGCGAGGTTAATAACATCTTCAACCAATATTACGATGTTATTGCCAACTATCCCATGCCTGGAAGAAATTACAAATTAATCTTGAAATTTGACATATAGCCCATGAGACGTTTCCATTATATATTATATGCTATAGTGGTATCGCTAATCCTTTTCACGGCATGCCGTGAGGACGAGGAGATCTACATCCCCGACAAGACACCGGTGTCACAGCCCGAATATACATCAATCGACGGCTTTTACCTGCTCAACGAGGGAAACATGGGCGACAACAAATCCACTCTCGACTATTATGACTACAAAACGGGAGTATATACGCGCAACATCTTCGGAGCCGCCAATCCCACAGTGCCTAAAGAGATAGGTGATGTGGGCAACGATATAGCCATCTACGGCTCAAAGATGTATGCCGTGATAAACTGCTCCAATTATATCAGTGTGCTCGACAAGTACACCGCCAAGATGATAAACAAAATCGATATTCCCAACTGCCGCTACATCAAGTTCTACAAGGGATTTGCCTACGTGTCGAGCTATGTGGGGCCGGTGGTCCTCAACGGTATGGGGAGCGACGACGACGTGTTCCAGCTTGGAGCGGTGTTCAAGGTGGATACCGTGACGATGCAGGTGGTGGACACATGCGTCGTGGGTCGTCAACCCGACGAGCTTGACATTGCCGACGGCAAGATATATGTCGCCAACTCCGGCGGCTATTCCCAAGGTGCCAAGGAGGGCTATGAAAACACGGTGTCGGTGATTGACATCGCTACGTTTGAGGAAATTGAACGCATACCCATTGCCATGAACCTGATGTGTTGCCGTTGCGACGAGCGTGGCATCTTGTGGGTAACATCGCGCGGCGACTATTACGGCAATAGCAGTAAACTCTTCGCCTACAACACCCTCAAGCATCGCATGGAAAAGACGTTCGACATCCCGGTTGGCACCATGTGCATGGATGGTGACTCGCTTTATGTGATAAGTGCGCAATGGAGCTTCATGAACAATGATTATGGCGAGCGCACCTTTAAAATCATCAACACCAAGACGCTCGAGGTGGTCAATGAGATGTTTATCAGCGATGGCACCGAAACGACGATTGAGATTCCATACGGCATTGCCGTGCATCCCTTCACTAAGGAGATTTATCTCACCGATGCCGGCGACTATGTTCACCCTGGCTTCCTGCATTGCTATAGTCCCGAGGGAGTGCGCAAGTGGAGCGTCAGAACTGGCGACATTCCTGCTCACTTTGTATTCTTGGGTGATAATATCAACGAACAATAATCAAAACTATAAAACAATGAAGAAATTATTACTTTTATCGCTTGTATTAGCGTTGTCATGCATGGCAATCGCTCAAAACTCGCCCTTCATCCGCAAGGTTTATGACTTCAGGCCCGCACCAGGGCAGTTTGTGAATTCCAGCCCTAAAGCCTTTGCCGGTATCACAAAAGACTCACTGCTGAACCTGGTGGCAGAGGAGCTTAGCAGCTACAACCCCTATGATGATGAGATAGAAATCGATTATGGCATGGTGAGCCTGGGTTCCTTTGGCGGATATGTGATTTTTGGCTTTGACCATCCAGTTGTCAATGTTAAGGGAGAATATGACTTCCAAATATTCGGCAATGCGGTTCAGGGCAATGAAACGACATCGGCAGGAGGCAGCAGCGAGCCAGGCATCGTGCTGGTGAGTCGCGACGTGAACGGTAACGGAGTGCCCGATGACCCGTGGTATGAGCTTGCTGGCAGCGAGTATAACAATCCTCGAGTCCAGAAGCATTTCACTATCACCTATTACAAGCCCGATGAGGACAAGCCTAAAGTGCCGGAACCACCTTTCATCACCGACGCCGAGTACATCCGTTGGACTTGCAACAGCGTTGATAGCTTGCAGGAGGGATATGTGCGTAAGAACAGTTTTCACAATCAAAGCTACTGGCCCCTGTGGGAGGAAGGCGAGACAATGACATTTGAGGCTACCAAGCTGCCATGCAATGCTGTTGACGAGAGTGGCAACGGCTCCTACTGGGTGCAGCACTTTTTCAGCTGGGGATATGTTGACAACCGTCCCGACTGGCACTATGGCTATAAACCTACTGCCTACAACGAAAATATGAACATGGGCTTCAAAATCGATTGGGCGGTTGACGAAGACGGCAATCATGTGGATTTGAAGAAGATAGACTTCATCAAGGTATATAATGCCGTGCTGCAAGATTGCGGCTGGCTGGGCGAAACCTCAACCGAAGTAAGGGGTGGTCTCGACCTGCATCCCGATGCTGTTGCCGGGCCCGACGAGGTGGCTGGCGACGTGAACGGCGATGGCGAAGTGACCAGTGCCGATGTCACCGCACTCTACAGCTTCCTGCTCAATGATGATGACAGTGCCCTCGTCAATGGCGACCAGGACAGCGACGGCTTCATCACCAGCGGTGATGTCACAGCAGTATATAGCATCCTTTTAGGCAATTAAAAAACTTTTTCTCACTAGAAGTTCTAAACAATCTAGAACCTCTAGAATTTTTATCATTATTATAATTTTTAAAAACATTTTTTATGAAGAAAATTTTTACACTTTTTGCAGCAGTTGCTCTTACTGCTTCGGCAGCGATGGCGACAGTTATCACGCTTGACCTCAACAAGCCCTTGAACCCCACTTCGCTGGAGTACAACGAGAACGGCATCTGGACTGGATGCTACAACGATGTGGACTACACCTGGTTGGAGTTTGGCGACGAGAACGGCGAGTTTGGACTCTCACACCTCATCGACGGCGAGGGAGCTTCGTGGGGTGGCTACTATTGGGATGGTTTCT
>CALDIG010000304.1 GCA_937904375.1 uncultured Prevotellaceae bacterium | reverse complement strand
GGCGCCGAGACCGCCATCTTCATGCCTTTAAGACCGTCTTCCACCATAGGAATATTTACACTCAGGCACACATATTTTGGCAAACCGTTAGCCAGCACTTTACCGATGACATGGCGCATAATGGGTAGGCACGACGAAAAATCGGCATTAAAAGCATAGTCGCCGTAACTGAACGCCACGCTGGGCAGACCCGCCATCGCCGACTCCATCACCACGCCCAGCGTGCCGCTATATAGCACGCTGTTGCCGTGATTGAAGCCGTGGTTCACGCCCGAGAGCACCAAATCAACTTTCCTGTCCCCCACAAGCACCCCAAGTCCCAGTTTGGCGCAGTCGGTGGGCGTGCCATTCACAGCATAGACGGTGAGTCCGGGTTCTTCCTTTTTCTTGAAAACGCGCAAAGGCTCTGCCATCGTGATAGACGATGCCTTGCCACTCTGATGGCTGAGCGGAGCTGCGACTATCACATCGCCAAACTCCCGCGCCACTTCTATTAAAGCCTTCAAACCCGGATAGCTATATCCGTCGTCATTACTTACAAAAATCAATGGTTTCATATAATTTAGCTGACAAGTAAACAAGGAACAAGCTAACAAGGCAATAGCAGCTAGCTCCTCAATTAAAACACTGTAATGTCACTGTGCATAAAAAGATTGTGAATTGTGCATTATGAATTATGCATTAATTTTAATCTCAAGCTGTTCAGCACCACCGAGAGGCTTGAGAGCGCCATGAGCGCCGCCGCCCACATGGGGGTTATCTGGAAGTTGACTCCAAAGAGATGCAGCACTCCTGCCGCAAGGGGCAAGCACACAATGTTGTAGATGAAAGCCCAGAACAGGTTCTGCCATATCATCTTGACGGTTCTTCGGCTCAAATCAATGGCGGCAGGCACGGTTTGCAGGTCATCGCCCATCAGGGTGACCTGCGCCACATCCATCGCCACATCGGTGCCAGTGCCTATTGCTATGCTCACGTCGGCGAGCGCCAGCGCCTGAGTGTCGTTGATGCCGTCGCCCATCATCGCCACGGTCTTACCTTGAGCCTGCAGCTGCTTGACAAGTTCCTCTTTATCGGCAGGCATCACCCCGCTCCGATAATGCTCTATGCCAGCTTTCTGCGCCCAATATGCCACAGCTTCCTCCTTGTCACCACTAAGCAAATACACCTCAACGCCCATCTTCTTCAGCGTCTCAACAGCCTCCCTTGCATTGGGTTTCAGAGTCTCGCGCTCGTCGAGTGCCAAGTCGTCGGCACGGGTAAAATCCACCACATTCTTGTTGGGGATGGTCAATGTCCCGGTTTTGTCGGTGACAAGGGCATCGACTTTGCGCAACTGCTCTAGTGCCGTGGCATCTTTGATAAGAATCTGCTGCTCGGCAGCCTTGCCCATGCCCACCATCAACGCCGTGGGAGTGGCGAGACCCATAGCGCACGGACACGCCACCACAAGCACAGCCACCGCCGAGATAATAGCTTGGGGGAGCGAGTCAAAGCCAGCGATGAGCAGCCACAGCACAAAGGTGAGCAACGCCGCAATCGCCACCACAGGCACAAACACGCTCGCCGCCCTATCGACAAGCCGTTGTACAGGAGCCTTTGAGCCTTGCGCCTGCTGGACAATAGAGATAATCTGTGCCAAGGCAGTCTCCTCGCCCACCTGCCGTGCCCTCAGCCGCAAGCGTCCCTGACTGGGGATGGTACCTGCCAGCACCTTGTCGCCCACACGCTTCACGGCAGGCGTGGGTTCACCGGTTATCATGCTCTCGTCGATGTAGGCGGCATCGTCGGTCATAAAGCTCGATGCCCATGTCACCTCGCCATCAACGGGAATCTTCTCGCCGGCACGCACCTCAAGGAGGTCGCCCTTCTCGATGGTGGAAATCGGCACCATCTCACCTGCCTCATCGCCCTCGGCAGGCTGTTTCTTGGTGACAACCCTCGCAGTCTTGGGCGACATGCCCATGAGTTGGCGCAGACTCGTAGCGGTGCTGTCCTTCGCCTTCTCCTCCAGCAGTCGTCCCATGAGGACAAAGGCGATAATCATAGTGACGGCATCGAAATAGGTGTGCCACTCTATGCCTCGCGCGCCCCATGCGGTTTCACCATAAAAGGTGTTGAAAGCGCTGAACAAAAATGTTATAGCGGTTGACAAGGTCACCAACGTGTCCATGCTGGTGATGCCATGCCTGAGCTGCTTGAACGCCGCCACATAAAATTCCTTGCCACACAAGATGATACAGGCAAGAGCGATAACGAGCGACAGTTGGTTTGCGGCATCCTTGCCGCCGGCATTCACCCATCCCATCGACAGGCACATCACCATAGCCGAGAATACCCACGCCATGATGTTCTTGCGCTTGAGGAGTTTCCACTCGCGCGCCTCTATCTCCTGCACACTGCGATCATCGTCAATCACCATGTCATAGCCTATGTCACTGATTTGTTGCTTTATCTCCTCCAGCGACACCTGCATGGGGTCAAAATCTATCGTAGCGGTGCGACCAACGAGGTTTACCGAAGCCTCGTTGATACCCGCTATCGACCGCAACTTGTTCTCCACATTAGCCGAACACGCCGAGCACGCCATGCCTATGACAGGAAGTGTCTTTTTCATTCTTTAGAAGAAGAGCTTACAAGGAACTAGCTAACAAGAAAACAAGTGAACAAGAGGACAAGAGGACAAGAGGAGAGACTGATTGTGAATTGTGCATTGTGCATTATACATTATGCATTAAATTCGAAGCGTCCTAAATCATCGACAGCATCTTTCATGTCCTGAGGAGTAACCTGTGCTTCATCATAATCAACAGCAACACAAGCGTCCTCAAGGCTGACAACAGCCTCTATCACACCAGGCAACGCCTTAATGGCACGCTCCACATTAGCCTTGCAGTTCACGCATTTCATACCGGTAACGGTAAATGTTTTCTTTGTCATAATCTCTATGTTTTTATTTTAACCACAAAGGTAAGAAAAATTTATCAATTACACACAAAAATCATACCACAAACACGGCAACCGCATCAAAATTATAAATTGTTAATGAGTTCTTTCAAGTAGTCTTGGCTGGTAGCCGCTGTCGGAAAGCAGACTGAAGTTTCTGACCCTCAACGCTGCGAACTCGCTCATGTCAACATAGTCCTCGCCATCGCACATCATCGTCAGCAATGAGATGACGAGTAAATCACTAAGTCTGTAAATGCACCTGCCTGTCACACGATGGTCAGGAATCGAGTCGAAAATCGGATAAATCATAATCTTTGTCTTTAAGTTAAAAAATACATGTAAAACTACTGATTATCAGATTATTAACCATTTTTCAGTTAAACCACACTAATTTAATCGATTGATTATCAGCGTGTTATTAAAAATCTGCCAGCACTCAAAATGTGGCTGATATCGGTAGGCAAATCTTGTCAATCCTAACAACTTTAACTCAAAACTTGAGATTTTGATGCGGTTGCCGTGGATTTTTCAAGTTTAATTTGCATAATTCGATAATTTTTCTCAATTTTGTAAGTTAAAATGAAAAATGCAACTTCAATCGAGATGAAACACCTTTTTACATTATTATTATCAGCTGTGCTAAGTATAAACCTATGGGCTGGTGATTTTGTTAGCGGAGGCATTATATATAGCTTCAGCGGTAACTACCGTGAAGTGGCTGTAGATCAAAATATTATTGGTGGCATGAATGCTTACGAAGGCATTTATATCATTCCAAGCACGGTGAATTTTGAAGGCGTGAACTATTCTGTTACCGCTATCGCCGAGAGTGCTTTTGCACACTCTAATGTTACTGAAATTGTAATCCCCAACACTGTAACCCATATTGGAGATAATGCTTTTGCGTTCGCCGGTGACTTAACTGATGTTACACTGCCTCTAGACCTGACAGTGATTCCCGACCACTGCTTTGCCGGCACTAGCATAATAAATATTGTTCTTCCCGAGGGCGTGAAAGAAGTGGGAGAAGGAGCGTTCCAAGACTGCGTGATGCTCCACACCGTGATGCTACCGTCATCACTGAAGTTTATCGACGACTACGCCTTTGACGGCTGTCATAACCTCTACGAAATCTACTGCGCCGCCACCGAAGCGCCAATAACCTTGGGCGACAACACTTTCGAAGGGCTGCAGAACGTGGATCTCGTTGTAGCCGACGACGAGACCATCGACTCCTACAGCGACGACACCGCATGGGGCAACGACACCACATTCACCCTGTTCCCCAACGAGGACTTCTACCCCACTATGGAGTTTGACGGCGAGCCGTTCAATCAAGACTGGCAACGCATCACCCTCGGCAACAACCTCGCCTACAAAATCTATGACGAGAACGACGAACTGGTAGCTGTCACCTCGGCAAGCCATTTCTATCTCCCTGCATTGGACCACGACGCTGATTATACTATAGTACCCACCACGCTGATGTTCGACAGCGACCCGTTCACTGTGACTGTAGATAAGACCACAGGCATCGAGCAGTTCATTGATGACGCGTTTCCCGCCGAGCCTGAGCCTGTCATTGTAGCTCACTTTGGCACTATATATATTTATGGCGACACTCACTTGAAGTGGACCAGCGTTTGGGACATGAGCGGTCGCCTCTATTACCAGCGCATCTCGAGCGACGCTCAGGTCATCGACCTACCTCGCAACAGGGTATATATCGTGAAAGTGGGGAATTTTGTCAAAAAAATATTTGTGTAAGTGGAGAGCTGACAAGCTGACAAGGAACAAGCGAACAAGGCAATGGTAGTTTAGCAGCATGACACTTGTCTCG
>CALDIG010000303.1 GCA_937904375.1 uncultured Prevotellaceae bacterium | reverse complement strand
GGCAACGGCACTCACCCGCCCCCCGACGCCAACGGCACTCACCCGCCCCCGGACGGCAACGGCACTCACCTGCCCTCGATGCCCACACATTATTATATAGAGAGGGACTATTATATAGAGAGGGACTTAACCGCTGATGCAGCTCGCTTGCATCAAGCTTCGCCTCGCGTCACGCTGATAAATTGCGAAAATGTTGCTGACGCATTGTTTACCGTTTTTTCTTGAATATCTCGAATTGCACGCCGTTGACCTTGCCGCACACATAGGCTCCAACCTCGGAACCGTCGATATTCACTTTGCTCAGGAACAGCGGCTCCTGGGTGATGGCGAGGAAGCAAGAGAAAGTGGTGCCCTTGCGCAGGCGTGTGCGCTCACTATAGGTCACCTCGAAGTTTCCGGCGCCGTGGTATAGCGCCATCATCACCCGGCACGTCTGCCATGTGAATCGCACCTGGTCGCCAGGCTGCAGGTCATCGAGCACGTCGATTTTGTCTTGCATGATGGGGTTGCTCTGCTGGTCGCCGTGGATGGTATATTGCTCGGTGAAGTTCTGCCAGGAGGCATATCCGCAGAATCGTGCCAAGGTCGTGAGCGTGAACTCACGTGGCTCCACATCTTCCTTGACATATCCCCACATCCTCATCAATGTGGTCTTGCTCAGCCTCACATTAGTCTGCCGGGAGATTGTGTCGCTTGCCAGCTCAAAGTCTTTAGGTGTAGTGGGCTTGCGGTGCAGCGCTTCCTCCACCTGCTTGATGAGTCCTTGAATTAATGTGTTCTTATCGGTTTCCATAAATTAATCTTTATATTAAACTGGCAGATAATGCAATTTTTGTCACTCCAAATCCTAAATTATTTGATTCTATCAATACGTTTATTAATGTCTTGAATAATTCTGCCATTAATTAATACTAAACTTTGGTATATAACGCTTATCTCTTTGTCACTGAAACGGGGTTTGAGGCTTTCTGTATAAGAATTTATGAAATCCAAACCACCATAAACGAGTTCCAAGTCTAAATATTTAGGGTCGGAGAGCGTGTCGAGCATCTGCTTAAGCTCTTTGCTGGGGAAAAACGCCTTCAGCTTACGCTCACCCTCCTCAATTGCCTGATTAATAGCTTGCTGCCTACTGTCCGAAGGTGTTGGTGTTGCAGTAGCCAATGGAGGCTCAATCGTTTCGGTCTCTTTCTGCTCTTGGATTTCTTGAGCAGTAGCAGTGGGAGGCAACGTGTCGCTTTGGTTACTTATATGGAATGCTGTATCGGCTGGTAGCGACTGCTTGGGCGCTTGTGAGGATTGGGCAGTTTTGTGGTTCCCTATTAATAAAAATAACACAACACTTACCGTGGCAAGCACTATCATTACTGCAGCAAAAAGCTTCCAGTTCCTGATGGCATTTATATGAGACATGGCATCGCGCAGCTGTGCTACGCTGTTATAACGCTTGTCGATAGAGCCCTTGCAGCAGTTCATTACTTTGCGATAGCGGCGACTCATGGGCGGCATCATCTTCTCAAGAATAGCACCGAGGCTGTAGATGTCGTTGCGCACATCGGGCTCACCACCAGCGGCTTGCTCAGGCGAGATATACCCCTGTGTGCCAGCGGCATGCTTGAAGATGGAATTGCTATCGGCATCGGCAAAGCCAAAGTCGATGATTTTCACTTGATTGCCCACGCGGCTAATCATTATGTTAGATGGCTTGAGATCGCGATGCACAACGCCCTGCTGATGTATATATTCCACAGCATCGAGAATCTGCATAAACATGGCACGACATTTCTTGCCGTCATCGGTTTGCTCAAGCCACTGCTCAAGTGTTTTTCCCTCGATATACTCCATGACGATGCACATCCCCACATTAGGCACATCGTCAAGAGAAACCGCTTGTACTATGCCAGGATGCAGGAGCTTAATCATCGTATCAAATTCTTTGATGAGCATCTGGCGATGCGCCTCATCGGCATTATAGCGAGGAGCAATGCCTTTGAGAAGATACCAGCGACCGTAACGCATTGCTTTGTATAACACGTTGTGCTCATGCGCAGCTATCTCCTGCACGTTGGTAAACGCGCTATCAATGCCATTGAAATTTCCATTGGCAAAAGGCCCTGAATCGTTGTCGTTAGAATATGCCATCAAGATCAGTGTCTCACATAATAAACAAGATGTTTGTTTTTATTATTCCACAAAATTACTGCTTTTTTTCTATTTGATTAGGCTTTTCATTTAAAAACAAGAAAAGGAATTAAATGGAATTGTCTATGGAAAGGAATGGAACAAAAAATGGAATTGAAAGGAATAAGCTATGGAAAAGAATGGAACAAAACCACTCTTAAAATGGGGTAAAATGGAGTAAAATGGAATTGCACAAGGAATGGAATGGAATTGCACAAGGAATGGAATGGAATTGCAAGAATGGTGATAAACCATGTAAATTTGCAAACAATTACAAATTAAGATAGTAACCCAACAAGCAGATACCATGCTCGTGACTATGGCCGAGAATGCATGTAAGTGGTTTTAATGTAACCATCAACATCAACCTACTATGAGTATTTTAGACAAGGATTTTGACATTAACGAAGATGCCACCTATCGTGCTGCATTTTTATATTACATTGCTAGAGAATCGAAGTGGCATCAAGTCATATTGCTTTTTGATCCTGACAATGTTGTTGACATGAACCAGTTGAGAAATATATTTCCCGACAACAAAGCACTTTATGACGTGTCGCAATGCACGAAAGGCGGTTATGTGGACTTTGTGAAACAATATGTGTTGCCATTTGTCGATGCCCATATTAACTATCTACTTATAGACAACATTGACAAAACAACTGACATTGAGTGCAAAGACGATTTTGAGAATCTGTTGAGATATATGGCAAAACGCGAGGATTATGACGTGTTTCAGAATGCACGAAATTTCTCAAGAATAGCCAGTACCATAGATTTTGCGCAAGTTGAAGGATGCCTTATCATGCGTTGCGACGAAGTGCCAGCATTCCTGCAAAGCTTCACCTACATCATGATAGATTGTCGAAACTATGTTCAACTTGCAACTGGAATGCCTCAGGACAAAGAAAGAGAGTAATCACAAAAGAATGACATCTACCATTTAGCAACCAGAAAGATATGATTAAAGTAAAAACTTTTGTAATCAAGAATACAGACAATCCTCTTCATCACGAACGACTGGATGCAGCCATCAACAAATTCCTTGTCGAGAACGATATAGAAGAAGTTATTGACATCAAGTATTCTACAGCAATGGCGCAAACCAGCCCAGGCCTTTATGCCTGGAAACCGTCGGCGATGCTCATTTATAAAGAAAAAGAGAAGACTGGCAAATAACAATTTTTGACTTCATTTCATTGAACCCACATTTATTAATCCCACCAAATGGGTTTTCATTGAGTAATTTAACAATATAAACAATCTATTATGGCAAATTTTATAATCACAAAGACAACGACAGTTGGCGAACTGAAGAAACAGTTTGCCGACCAAATTGGCGGCACACTGCGTGTTTATGACGGACGCAGTCAAGCCACAGATGAAGTAACCCTGGTATCACTCGGTGCTAAAAGCGGAGAGCTGCCTTGCCGCACCAGTCGCACTGTGGGGAAATTTGAAGAAGCGTTCAGAGAAGAACTCAACGTGAGAGTCAAGGTTTTTACTATCGACGACTGGGTACAGGTGCTTAGCGGTGTCACCCTCGAGAGCGTGGCGAAAATCAAGCGCCAAGCACGCAAGGCCGACATGGCACCACTTGTGGCTTATCGGCGTGAAGGAGCTAACACATCAACCCCCAACAACAGCACTGCCACCAAGCAGCTTGAGCAATATAGGGGAATTCCAATTATCGAAATAAAATATCGTGATTTTTACGGAAGAACTTGGAAAAAAGAACTAAGAGATATTGACGAGGATAATTTTGCCTCATATCCTGCAATAGGCATGATGTATTACAATTATGGTGACAACTGTGTTGTTATTGTTGACCAAACTATAGGCGAAGTAGCAAATGCTATTATAGAGTTTTCTGACGAAAATGAGCTTGATGAAGGGGGCTTGGATGGTATCTATCTCGCAGCTGAAGTGAATGGATATGGTGTCGATGTTGAGGAACTGGGTGGCGTGATTGGTTGCGCTCTGAACGAGATATGTGATGGAGGCAATAAACACTCTTTCGCTTATTTGTGGGATGACTGGTTTAGCGACAAAGCTATATTTATTGATGACTGGGGGCATTGTCGCATGGTGTCATCGGATGGAAACATTGAAGATCTTGACCTCAGTAGCGAACAAATCGAGGTATTGAAGCAACAGCTTGCCGACGATGAATAAAAATCACCTGAGAACTTCACATTTTGATCCCACTTTAGATGGATTACAGCTTGAGATTGAAATTTGAGAACAATGACGACCTCCAGCTCGCATGCCAATTTATCACGCCTTTGCTCAAAGAGCGTGACGTTGCGCCGCATTGCTATGTTGATGACTTGACTATCAGTTTCGGTCTTAGAAGTCATATAGGTGAAGTGTGGCACAAGGAAACGGTGGCTGAACTGGCGAAAGCATTTCCTGCCATGCCGTTTCGCATGACCTCGTGGGACGACCAGGCGAATTTCTGGTGGGCCTACAATAAAAACGGCAAGATGACTTTTGTTGACCACCAAGAAGAAATCTACGAGATGATGTTCCGCTGGCTCATCAATGTTGAAGACCCATTCACCGGACCCACCGAAGAGAACTGGAGAGACCTGAAACGTTGCCGTGAGCAATATGTAAGGGAAATGATTGACCTGGGAGTGGACATTGTCCCTGGCACTTGGCCGCCTACCGACGAGCAACTTGACCAGGAATACCGGCTTCGCTATGGCGACATCGCGCCAAGTGGGAGCGACGAGTTGCCATTCTGACTCTTGAGAGCAAGAGTCAAGAGAAACAAGTGACCACTGAAGGGAATTTATTGGCACGGTCTTTGCATTCTTAAAATAAAGCGTTACCTTTGCGGCGCTTTTATTTAAAGAATTAAGAAATGGGATATTTAGTCACCGACAACAAGAAAATCACCACCAAGCGCATCCGTGAGATGAAGCGCACAGGCGAGAAGATAGCAGTATTGACATCCTACGACTACACCATCGCGTCGCTGGTGGAGCAGGGTGGCATCGACATGATTCACGTGGGCGACAGCGCCAGCAACGTAATGCAGGGCAACGCCACCACGGTGCCCATCACCCTCGACGACATGATAGTGTATGGCCGCACTGTGGCCCGTGCCTGCAAGCGCGCCATCACTTGCATCGACATGCCATTTGGCACCTATCAGGGCGACCCTTACAAGGCTCAGGAGAATGCCGTGCGCCTGATCCAGAGCACCGGCATCGACTCGGTGAAGTGTGAGGGTGGTAGCGAGATTCGCGAGGCTCTGGAGATGATAATCCGCACTGGCATTCCCATCTGCGGACATCTAGGATTGACACCTCAGTCAATCTATCAGTTTGGCACTTATGCCTTGCGAGCTCAGGAAGATGCCGAGGCACAGAAGCTTATCGACGATGCCAAGATGCTGGAGGAGATAGGGTGCTACGCCCTTGTGCTTGAAAAGATTCCGGCGGCCCTCGCCAAGCGTGTTACCGAGAGCGTGGGCATTCCCACCATTGGCATAGGTGCCGGCGTGGACTGCGACGGTCAAGTTTTGGTAATCCAAGATATGCTTGGAATGAACATGGGCTTCAAACCCAAGTTCCTGCGCCACTACAACAACCTGGGCGAACAAATCATCGACTCGGTGAACCACTACGTGGAAGACGTGAAAAACGGACTCTTCCCCAACGAAGCCGAAAGCTACTAGGTTTAGTTCAGAGTTCATAGTTTGGCTTCGCTAATAATATGATTTGTTATTAAGGGCAACTGCGGCTTCGACTTGCTATGGTTTAGAATCCTATATCAACGCAACAACACATCCCTCACGGGCTTATAGCTCGTGAGGGATGTTGCTTTTCAAGTGGTGAAGGCGATTGTCATTGACCTCCCATCACACCACTCATGTCGTCGAGTGTCATGGTGCCGTAGATGATGATTACCGAGGTAGTCTCTTTTTCGTGCGCCAGTAGCAGGAACACATTTTTGCCGCCGTCGTTCTTAAAAAAGATGGAGGCTTGATTGCGCTGCTCATCCACATCGACCACACTCTCGAAATTGGCTTTCTCAATCCATTTTTTACATTCTTTCGAGAGTTTCTCGGTAGCCTGCGGCGTGCTTGCCGAGACGATTTCAAGGCGGTCAACCTTGTCGGCGATGGAGCCTATTTTGAGATTGTTTTTGCTCTGAGCCGGCATCATCTTCATCGCCGCCTTGCCTATTGTGACACAGGTAAAACCTTCCTTACCCTTGAATTGCTTTACGAGCGACTCTTGCGCGCTTGCCGTCATGCCCACTGCGAGCATGAGAATGAGTATAAAAATTGTCCTTTTCATGATTATATTAAATGTTGCTGAATTGTATTGTTGATATCGTTGATTTTCTCGTTTGCGTTGTCGAGCTGGCCCATGCCCTTGTTGAGGACTGTCGAGAACTTCTCGAGAGCCGCGAGAGCTATCTCCTCGTCGCTGGCACTGAGCTGCTCGTCGTTCTTCATTTCGCTTGCCTGCACCAGATGCTCCACATTATTTTTATAGGTACTTGCGGTCTTGGCGTTGGGCAACGATTTTGGCTTTGGTTGCGGCTGCGAGGGCTGCGCTGGCAAAACATTATCGTTTTCAGGTTCCACGATTTGAGATGAGGGGGCTTGAGCGGGGTCCTCAGTAACTTCAGCTATAATCACGGGAGGATTCCCCCCTGGCAACTTCTGTGAGTTGTTGTGTGTGAGCCACCACCCTACTGCCGCTATCACAGCCACACTTGCCGCTGCCGCCCAGGCGGTGCGTTTCCAGAACAACGGAGCGACCTTTGCCTTGCGATGTCCCTTCTGCTCGCTCTGCTCCGTCGTCTCCCATTCGTCAATCTTGTCGCTGAGCGATGCCTCCAAGTCGGCTGGCACTTCCACCTCGTACCCCATTTGGTCCAGTGCCTGCATAAGCACGGCATCGGCATCATCACCGGCAAGAGCTTTGCGCAGCAGTTCTTCCTCGTCGAGAGTGGTCCCGCCGTTGTAGAACTTGCTTAGCAATTGGCCTAAATCTTTCTTGTTCATGATGATAGGATGTTTTGGAATTGAGCTCTTAATGTTTTTCTCGCTCGGCTCAGGAGCACTCTAGCATTGACCGCTGTGAGACCTGTGGCCTTCTCTATCTCCTGCATTGAGCAGCCGCTCAGGTCGCGCAATCGCACCACTTGCTGCTGCTGTGCCGGCAGCCGCGCCAGGCATTGATTGAGCAGTTGCGCCGTCTGCTGCCGCTCGATGTGCTGCGATGTGTCGTAGCCACTGGCAATGGGCAGTTCCTCGGGAGGTTTATCGACTATGTCGATGCTTGCCGCCCGGTGGCGGTCTAGGCACAGGTTGCGGACGAGCGTCACGCAGTAGGCTTGCGGGTTGTCGATGTGGGCTAACGAGTCGCGGTGGCTCCACATCTTCATGTAGGCGTCCTGCACGGCATCCTTGGCGTCGTCCTCGTTGCCGAGCATAAGGTAAGCCACCTTGTAGAGCTTGGCGTTCAGAGGCAGGAACCGCTGTTTAAACTCGTCGGCGTTCATCAACTCGGTGCAACTATTTGCCGAAATTCACATATTTATCAGCGTAATCGGGATTGATGTTGCCTTCCATTAAGACAATAGCCACGTTATCCTCCTCCACTGCGATAATGAGCATTTTGTTTATCACCTTGTCATCGCCTTGTGTGAGGATTAACGCTGTCTCGCCTTTCTCGCTGGCATCGACCATCACGTCAAAGCCATCGACACCTTCCTCACAAATCCCCTTGGCGATTGCCACTTGCTCGCTTGTGGGGTCCTCAATGGCAATAATCCTCATTGACTTGATGTCTTTAAGAGCCCCCGACTGGTCAGCTCCCATGCTCATCGCCATGCCGAGCATACTCTCGTCAAGAGTCATGTCCTGCACATTGTCGGCCTTTGGGAAAGCGCTAAACACCTCATCGATTGTCTTGCTGAATGCTGTGGCGCCAATCATCGCCACCAATGCTAAAACCAATAATTTCTTCATGATTATAAAAGATATTTGTTGTGTGAATAATAGTCCTTTCAAAAATCAAGACGTAAAGGTAATAGAAAATGTTACAACAAGAGGCAACTTTTTTGTAAAAAAGGCAAAAAAGCGCTTTCCTCTTATTCCACTTACTTACTTAATTGAACTTAATTTTGAGACAAATGGGGTCAGACCCCATTTGTCTCAAAACCTCGCCATCGTGAAGGTCACCGATGACGAGGTTGGAGGTTGAGATTGTACTTGGATGGCGCCGCGACGTTCGCCGCAAGCACGTTGAAGTGACAAACGAGAATAGAGACAGCAATAGTCTTTATCGCTTGTCTGGTATGCCGTAATTAGCCCATTGCTCTTGCGAATAACATGCTTTAAGCATCTTTTTCTTCTCGGCATAGGCGGCTTTCACATTTGCCATGATTTCATTCATGCGTTTCACTTTAGGAACGAGTTCGGCACGCAGGCGTTCTACCTCCTCGTTAGCGGCTGCCAGTTCTTTCACATTCTGTTCCATGCCGGCAATCTCGGCGCTTGTCACACCTTTGCCATTTGCATTTAAGTGCTTGCGCAATCCATCGACCAAATTGCTGCTTTTTTCAATCTGAATTTCAACTGTTTTTGACATAATCTTGTTGTGTTTAATTATATAATAATTAAGTGATTTACTGCAAAAATAGTCAAAAAAAGTTTCTATGAGAGCTTTGTATAATCGAGTTTTTTTGTTTTTTTAACTGGTTGTACAACCTATTGCTATTGGTATTTTTTTTGTACTTTTGCATCCGATTTTTAATGAACCAAAAGCTTGGTAGAGCTGAAACTCCCGATTTTTAAATGAAACAGAATAAAGTATCTAAACGGGTGACAGCTACCATCCTTTCCATGTCGCTGCTCACCGTGATGGCAGGAGCGGCTATAGCACCTGCACTGGGCATCATCAAGAATCATTTCTCGTCGGCATCCGAAATGCTGGTACAGCTCATAGTCAGCATGCCTGCCCTATTTATCATCATTACCAACATCTTGTTTTTGCAATTTAGCCGACGTGTTAGTACACGCACCATCGCAACAACCGGACTGCTGCTCTATGTGGCTGCGGGTGCAGGGTGTTTTTTTGTTGATAACATCTACATCCTGCTGTTGATGCGTGCTGTTTTGGGAATCAGTGTGGGATTAATCATGCCGTTGTCAACCGGTCTGCTTGCCTACTATTTCCCTCCTGAAGAACAAGCGCGCCTTATGGGGCTCTCGGCGGCTATGAACCAGATGGGCGGCGTTGTCGCCACGCTCCTTGCCGGGATATTGGCTACTGTGCAGTGGAATTATGCTTTCCTGGTATATCTTATCGGCTTGATTGCCGTTGTGATGGTCTGGCTATGGCTGCCTGATGCACAGTTAGGTAACTCTAACGAGCATGGCACGCCTTTCCGCCCACGTCAACTTCTTAAGTTCCACCCTTCGGTAATTGGTATGTTGCTGCTGATGATACTTTTCTTCATCTTTCCTACCAATTTTGCTATAATCGCCAGCAAGCAGACGTCACTTTCGTCTAATGCCATCACGATGATTATGGTGGGACTCGATGTTGTGGCGTTCTTTGTCGGGCTCGCCTTTGGTGGTCTTATGCGTAAGTTTCGCATGGTCATAAAATATATCGCACCATTGTCTTTCATCGTTGGCTATGCCTCTTATACACATGGCTCATTGCCGATGATCTTGATTGGCTCAATGCTGGTGGGCATCGCCACTGGCGTGGGTGTTCCCTATCTCAACACCATTGCCAGCATCAAGGGTGGTCGTGACTCGGTCTCTACCGTCATGCCGTTGCTCTCGGCTGCGCTATACTTAGGACAATTTGTGTCGCCACTGATTGTGATGCCAATGTCGAAAGGCTTGTTTGGTGACGATATCACTGGACCTTACAAAGTGGGCTGCATATTAAGCGTTGTGTTCTTGTTGCAGGTGTGGGCGACACGCCATTTCCAAAGCCTGCCACCCCAAAAAGATTAATTGTTCATGCAGGGGTTCATAACAAACAAAAATAAGACAAACAAATTTTTCCAATAATTGATTTTTTTGTACTTTTGCAATGAAAAATAACGATTAAAAGGATATGAGAAATAATCATAAAATATCATTTGAAACGGCTCCAAAAACATTCTTATGGGGAGACGAACATCCTTTTAATCAAATCATTTAGCCCATTCCACCACTATCATTTACACACAACGGGCGTGTCCTCTTTTGGATTCTGCCTTTAAATGCATATATAAACATCAACAGGTTTAAAATAGTCAATAAAAATGACCCAAAAGATTAAAAAAATAATAGCAAACTCAATAATTATATTACTCATAGTGGGTGGAGTGGCATGGATAGCAAGTACATTTTGGCACTTTGAAGGAGAATACACCAACAATGCGCAGGTTGAACAAGACAAAGTGAACGTGAATTCACGTGTACAAGGTTTTATTAATAAAGTGTATGTGGGGGAATTCCAATATGTAAACAAGGGAGACACGTTACTCTCTATTGAGGACAGTGAATTTCGCTTGCATTTAGCACAGGCAGAGTCGGCTCTCGCCACTGCCCGTGCCCAAAAGTCGGCAACAAGCAAAGGTGTAGAAAACGCCCAAAACCAGATAACAGTGTCGGATGCCGGCATTGCTGAGGTGGAAGTGCTGCTGAGCAACGCTGAAGCAGATTACCAACGCTACAAAACACTTTATGAGCAGGAATCGGTAACAAAGCAGCAATTTGAAGTAGCGCAAACTCAATATGAGGCATTGAAAGCCAAAGTTGAGACAATGCGTCGTGAGAAGACTGGAACCAATATCGCGCGCGATGAAACTAAAGTGCATGTTGAGCAGCAACAAGCAAATATCGAAGCCGCCCAGGCAGCAGTGAAGCTCGCAAAGCTAAATCTAAGCTATTGCACAGTAGTGGCTCCTTGCAGTGGTTATACATCACGCAAACTGGTGCAAGAAGGCGAACTTGCTCAGGCTGGCATGTTGCTGTTTTCGATAGTAAAAAATGAAAATCGGTGGGTTACAGCAAACTTTCGTGAGACCCAGCGCAAGGGTTTTGCTGTAGGCGACCTTGTGGAGATGAAGATTGACGCTTTCCCCGATGTGACATTTGAGGGCAAAATCAGTCGCATCTCAACCGCTACAGGAGCACAATACTCGCCTATGGCTCCCGACAACTCCACGGGCAACTTCGTGAAAGTGGAGCAGCGAATACCGGTAAGGATTGATTTCACAGCCAACAATAACCCCGAGACGCTGAAAAAGCTATCGGCAGGAATGAATGTGGAGTGTACTATAAAAAAGAAGAAATGACACATGGCAGACTGGGATAATCAAGGACCAGTGCGGCTGATGAACTTCAAGGATTGGGTGCCCGACCAACTGAGGTTGGGATTGTATTTTTGCTTCCTTGTGGCATTTCAGTTTTCAAATGGTTTCTACTTCACAACTATGGCACAACTTGTGGGAGAGCGCAATCTCACCATGAGCGACACACACATGTTTGGGCAGACGGTGCTCACAGGACTTTGTTTTTACTTCCCGCTGGCATTCCGGTTAAAGTTCTATTTCACCAATATGACCTCACTTACCATTGCAGCCAGTTGCCAGCTTGTCATCAATCTCACCTTTCCATTTGTCCACAACTATGCCGGAATGCTGGCATTGTGCTACTTAGGTGGTTTCTTCAGGCTTTATGGCACATTTGAGTGTTTCTCAAATCTCCTGCCAAAGGTTACACCCACTTATAACTACGCGACATTCCTGTCGTTTGTGTTCTTTGTGGTAATAGGCTGTGTGGGGGTGTTTGATTGGGTTGCGATTCGCATTATCTACTATTACAACTGGCAGCATATCCACTTGCTGGCTGTTGGATTGTGCGCAATGGTCATTGTTCTGGTGCGAGTCTTCATGCGTCCATTCCGGTCGCAGCCCAAGATGTCGCTCAAAGGTGTAGATCCGCTGGGGATGATTCTATGGAGCATCTTTATTCTTTCGGCTATTTTTGCCGTTTGCTATGGTGAGGAGTTTGACTGGCTAAATGATCGGCGCATACGCATCGCCATAGGCATATCAATGCTATCCTTGGCGATATGCTTATTGCGCAACATACACATCAGGCACGCTTTCATTGAATTTGGAGCGTTTAGGCAGCCTAACCTGTTCAACCTTGTTGTTTTGTTTCTGGGACTTGACATCTTGCTTGGAACACAGAATGTTCTTCAAAATGTGTTTACAAGCGAGGTGTTGAGGTATGATCAAATTACAGCATCGCAGCTCAAATGGCCGGAGTTCTTTGGTGCCGGTGTGGCGGCATTGTTCTGCTGGCAGGCGCGAGTGCGACTGAAATGGAGCCTGAAAACACTGACCCTGTGCTCAATGACAGCAATGGCGATTTACCCGCTCTTGATGTCACAACTGATGTGGCAGGACCTCAGCATTACTCAGCTGTGGCTACCATCGTTTGTGATAGGTTTTGGACATGTGGGTCTGTTCATAGCGCTCACAGTTTATGCCCAAGCCTATTGCAACTTCAAGTACTATTTTCAAGTGCTGTGCCTGCTTGGGTTTATGCGCATGGGCATTGGAGATGTCATCGGCATTGCCGTCTGGGAGAGGCTATTGACAGGGCAAATGGCAGTCGTGCTTGCTCATGGCAGCAGTCAGCCTCTGCTTGACACGTTGCGTGAATTATACGGTTGGGGAGCTGTTGTTGGACTCTCTTTGGTGCTGATAGTTATGCTGGGCCATTTTGACGCCTTGCGCAACCCCATTCCTCGACTCAAGAACATTTATCGCGTGGTGAATCGTCGCAGACTCATGGAGCGCGAACCAAAAATTACACAACCTATTAATAATCAATAATAAGAAAAAATATGTATCGATTTGTTTTCTTTTTCTCATTATATCTACTGGCTGTTACTGGATTTGGTCAGCAAACTATCACATTGCAGCAACTATATGACCTTGCCGACCGGCAGACCACTAAAATCCTCGTCAGCCAAATGGGATTAATGGCAGCCAGCACTGCTGTGGACGAGGCTCGTAGCGCTCGCCTTCCAAGTGTGGAAGTGAGCCTGAGCGAGAGCTATATTGGTGATGCCACTCTTATGAGTCGCGGCTTTTCTACTATGGGATTTACCGATGTGGTGATTCCTGGCTTAGGTCCACAAAAGGTAGAGCTTGGACAACAGAGCACTCCTCATTGGGGCAATATGTTTTCAATAAAGGCATCACAAGTTGTTTATGCCGGTGGAGCTATCACGGCAGGCATTAAAATGGCCGAACTGAATGAGCAAATGGCGAAGCTTGATGTGGAGAAAAACAGGCAGGAAGTGAGGTTTCTTATCGCTGGCCTGTACTTGGACTTGTATAAACTCAATAACCAGATTACCGTCATTGACAAAAACATTGCGCTCACAAATAAGTTAATCGACAATATGCAGTCGCGTTATGAGCAAGGAACCGCTTTGCGCAACGACGTGACGCGTTATCAGGTGCAATTGCAGGACATGGAATTATCGAAGGTCAAACTCTCGGAGGCAAAGAGCATCATCAATCACCAACTGACCACCATGCTGCATCAGCCTTCGGATGTTGTCTTTGAACCCGACTCTCTTGCTCTAGAAAATGAATATCAAGCAATAAGAGCTGTGGCGCCACAAAGTCATTGGCTGGACATCGCCCAAAACAACCACATTGCACTCAAACAAGCATCGGTTGCCACTGAGATTGCAGAGCAAAAGATTATAGCAACCAAGGCGGAGTCATTACCTAAAATCGCTGTTGTGGTTGAGGATAATTTCTTCGGCCCGTTCACCAACGACCTCATTCCTGTTAACGCCAACGTAAACACATGGTTTGTGGGCATTGGTATGAAATATAACTTGTCAAGTTTGTGGAAAAACAAGAATCATGTTACACATGCACGCATCGAAGCTGATATGTCACGACAGCAAGAGTCCCTTGTTCGTGAACACTTAGACATCGATGTGAACTCATGCTATTCAAAAATCATTACATCGATGACTGAAGTTACCACCCAAGAGAAACAACTCGAACTGGCAAAACAAAACTACAATGTAGTAAATAACAGATATCAAAATGGGTTAGCACTACTCACCGACATGATAGATGCTTCCAATCTTCTGCTGGCAGCCGAGATTTCATTAGTCAATGCTCGTGCTGAAATGATTTATAATTACTTCAGCCTCAAATACACGACAAATACCCTATAGTTAATAATACTGTTATTCAAGTTTAGAGGTTAGAGAATGTACAATCTCATTAGATGCTTAAATACTGTTATTCAACGTTAGTTCTACGAATTTCCTGACTTCGGCTATGCGTCACCCTTGTTTTTGAGCTAAATGGCTGATTCTCAATGCCCGCTATTAGATGGCAGAAAAAAGTGCCGAAGTCAGAAGGTGTCATCCGCAAAAAACTGTGTTAGTGTTGAGACATTTTATAAAACGCTAATAATCAATAATTCTCAAATCAAGCACATTCGCCGTATGTTTTTCCTCAAGATGTTAAAGACGCATGTGATTTTTACCGTGAGACACCCAAATCCTCAAAATCTTAGAGTTATATTGTTGAAAATCAAGTCTCTTTTTTCTTAAAATCAGAATGTGCGGAAAACAGGAAAAAGAGTGATTTGAGTTCTTTCTTTATGGAGTCTTCCAAAAAAGTTGATCAAGTGTAATTTCGCTTTGAACTATAGAATAGTTTTTACCCTTGTTGACTCCAAATGGTGTTACAAATGTAGTGAGCAGTGTGTCGCGGGTCTTAGTTTGACTACGATATATGCCCAACCTTTCTCTAAGTTTTTGAGCATAATCTGAAGTTATTACATACTCTCCTGAAGAGAATTTGAATTCATACAAATGTGTAACATGGTCGGCACGCTCTACCACCAAATCTATTTGTGCTTTTTTTCCTGTCTCGGTCACATCGCTCGAACGCCATGCCGAGCAATTAATGTTTATTCCATATATTCCTAACGCCATTCTTATTTGGTCTATGTGTGTCATTCCAATTAGTTCAAACGTCAGTCCTTGCCAAATCGCTACACTTTGTGATGTCATTTTTGAGTTCCAGTAATGTTTCACAAACTGATGCTCATGTTCAATAAAACGAAAATAGAAAAGAGTATAGAAGTCGCAAGCACGATAGATTGTGCCATTGCGTTTTTTCCCTGTTGGGGTTTGGGTCATGATGAAGTTGCACCGTTCTAGGTTCACCAATCGCTTGCTTAGTGTTCCCCCTGTTGCACCAAGTTCATTTGCAATCTGCTGCCGTGAAAGTCCTTCGCGGTGATCAGACAGCAATCTCATTATTGCAACATAATCGTCAGAATTCTTAAAAAGCACTTGATATAGTTCGTCAAATTCTCCCTGTAGTTTCGCTCCAGGCATGAAAAAGAGATTATCGACATTCTCGGTAATACCTTTTGAAAAATCTATCAGACTCCAGTAGAAAGGCACACCACCGATGTACATATACATCTGTGCTATTTGATAGTTGTCCCACGTTCCTTTTTTATTATCAATGTATTGTTTGCACTCGTTGAGGTTGAACGGTTGTAGCGAAATGCGCGATGTAACCCTATTGTGCAATCCACCTTGATTTTCCAAAAGATGGTCAACAAGCCAAGATGTTGCCGAGCCACATGCAACAAGCATTATATCATCACGAAGCGATGCCCATCCGTTCCAAAAATCTTCCAAAGCCGCAACAAATTCGCTGCCCTGCGTGTCAATCCAAGGCATTTCATCAAAAAATATAACTTTCTTTTTTGCTTTTATTGTTGGCAATGTGGCTTCAAGTGCATCAAAAGCGTCATACCAAGACTGTAGTTGAGGCAACACATTGCAAATACCAGCTTGATGCATTGATTGAGCAAACTTTTTTAGCTGGCGTTCCTTGGGCGATTTGTGCGACCCCACATAAGACAACGTTATCCTATTTTTCAAGACGTTATTCACGAGAAAAGTTTTACCAATTCTTCTTCGACCAGACACAACAATGAACTCCGATCGCTCAGAGTAGAAACATCTCTCAAGTTCTGCTATTTCTCTATTTCTTCCTATCAGCTTCTCCATAGTAGTAAAGTTATTTATTTTTAGGCAACAAAAATAATATTAATATTTTAATCAAACAAGAAAAAAACCGAGTTTTTCAGCCAAAAGTGGGTAAAAAAGTGTACTTTTGGCTGATTTGTAAGGCATAGTTTCCAGCCAAAAGTAGTCAAAAAGTACACTTTTGGCTGATTTGTGAGGTAAAGTTTCCAACAAAAAGTAGTAAAAGAAGTACACTTTTGGCTGATTATCGTAGCTTTTTACGACAAAGAGAACCACACCTTTTCCCATTCCTTCAAAAAAATTGGTGAGGTGGTGAAAATTGCGGCAAGAGTTGTTTCTTTGTGAGCAATTATAAAAACCGGCACATTATAAGCGAGAATTACATACAAGGACGTCAGGGACAAAGGCTTTGACTCGATGTTCTTTATCAACGGGCTTGCCCAGCACCTGAGCGACCCTATGGAGTCAATGGGGTTCGCCTCACCAATGTCACACCAGTACATCTTTGAGTTTTTGCATATCAAAAGACCTTAGGTTGAGGAAAAATGCTTACCTTTGTAAACCTATTATTTCAGCATTATTATGGCAGTGCGCCATAATGATACAAAAAGCATTAATCAGTTTCCAGATAACAATTTATGTTTCTTTCCGTCATCTTATCAATCGTGACTATAGCCAACTCCATATCCAACAATCCCGAATTGCCAAGTGAACCACTCAATGTGGAACATAAAGAGGGCTACTGCCTTGTTCATCAGCAGAACGGTCCCACGCTAGGTTACAGCCCCGCAAGTGGCTTGAAAATTATCACTGTTGACGGTCTCGCCTTTAAGGACCTAAGTGGCAACGGAAGGCTTGAGCCATACGAGGACTGGAGGTTGCCTGCCTCGCAGCGAGCCGCCGACCTTGCCAAACGTCTCACAGTGGAAGAGATTGCAGGGTTAATGCTCTACAGTGGACACCAGCCCATTCCACAGACTACTGGTGATGTTTATGGTGGAAAAACCTTTGAACAGAGCGGAGCAAAACCGTGGGAACTGACCGATGTACAAAAAGCATTCCTAATCAACGACAACGTGCGTGCCGTACTCGTGACAAAGGTCGAAAGCCCGGCTACAGCAGCACGTTGGAACAACCAAGCGCAGGCACTCGTTGAGGGGCTTGGGCATGGCGTGCCTTGCAATAACAGTAGCGACCCTCGCAATGAGACCGCTACTGCCGACGAGTTCCTTGCCGGTGGAGGAGGACAAATCTCGCTATGGCCACGCCCGATAGGTCTTGGCGCTATTATGGATCCAACACTAATCAGGCGTTTTGGAGAAATAGCGTCACGAGAATACCGCGCCTTGGGCATCACCACAGCCTTGTCACCGCAAGTTGATCTTGCCACCGAGCCACGCTGGAGGCGAAACCTCGGCTGCTTCAGCGAAGACCCGCTGTTAGTGACCGATTACGCAAAAGCCTATTGCGACGGTTTCCAAACAAGCTCGGGCGAGGCGCACATAGCCGACGGATGGGGCTACCACAGCGTGAACACTATGGTAAAGCACTGGCCAGGTGGTGGCTCGGAGGAGGGTGGACGTGACTCGCATTATTGCTTCGGGAAATATGCGATTTACCCGGCAGGGAAGTTTGCCATGCGATTACTTCCATTTACCGAAGGTGCTTTCAGTCTTGACGGCCCCACTGGCAGAGCCAGTGCAGTAATGCCTTTTTACACTATTCCGTGGAACATCGACCCCAGTGGCGACAACGTGGCTATGAACTACAGCCGATACATCATCACCGAGTTGCTGCGCAAGCAACAAGGTTACGATGGCGTAGTGTGTACCGACTGGGTTGTGACTGGCGACTATGCCGCAGTAGATAAGCATTGGGGAAAACCTTGGGGCGTAGAGAATCTGAGTATTGCGGAACGACATTATCGCGCCTTGCTTGCTGGTGTTGACCAGTTCGGCGGCAATCAAGACAAAGAACCCGTGCTTGCCGCTTACCGCATTTGGGCGGCGAACCACGGTGAGCAAAGTGCACGAGAACGGTTTGAGAACAGTGCGCGACGGCTGCTGTTGAATATCTTTCGTCTCGGTCTGTTTGAGAACCCCTACGTTGACCCTGATGAGGCAACGCGTGTGGTGGGCAATCCCGAATTTATGCAAGAGGGTTACACCGCGCAATTACGCTCTGTTGTAATGGGAAAGAACCACAATCACTGCCTCCCCATGAAAGAGCAAGTCACTGTGTATCTGCCCAAACGCCATTATCCTGAAATGACAGGCTTTTGGGGCGAAAAATATAAAGCCCACTATGACTATCCCCTACGCCGTGAGTTAGTAGAACAATATTTCCGTGTAACCGACAATCCCGATGAAGCCGACTTTGCCCTGGTTGACATTGACGAGCCATTGGGCGGATTCGGCTATTCACGCAATGATTTGGAATCGGGAGGTAATGGTTATATGCCCATCAGTCTGCAATATCGCCCCTACACCGCAAACAATGCACGCCAGCCAAGCCTTGCCGGTGGTGACCCCAAAGAGAAAACAAACGACCGCAGTTACCGGGGGAAAACTGTACATACCCACAATGAAAGCGATTTGGAACTCGTATTGGAAACCAAAAAGAAAATGGGAACAAAACCTGTGATTGTTACGCTCAACATCACCCGACCTGCCGTTGTGGCGGAATTTGAGCCGATGGCCGATGCGATTCTTTTCTGCTTCGGTATTCAGAATAAGGCGAAACTCGACATCATCGCCGGACGGTTTGAGCCACAAGGACTGCTCCCATTCCAGATACCTGCCGACATGCTAACGGTTGAGTCACAAGCCGAGGACGCTCCACGCGACATGATTCCGCACGTTGACAGTGACGGAAACATCTACGACTTCGCTCACGGTTTGAACTGGAACGGATTAATTAACGACGAACGAACTCAAAGGTATAAAGTTCAAACCCAATAACCTTGTCTCTTACCAATTTAGAGGTTCTTGCAATATCCAAAGCCTGCCAATCCAAAAAGAATGAACATTCGCATGAACTCATTTTTTGAAAAAAAGTAGCAAGACGGCTTTAAATTGCGGCAAAAGTTGTATCTTTGTGAGCGAATAAAAAAACTGCACATCATGAGCGAGAATTATATAGTATCGGCGCGGAAATATCGTCCAGCGAGTTTTTCTACTGTAGTGGGGCAGAAGGCTCTTACTCACACCCTTAAAACCGCCATCAAGAATGAGCAGCTGGCGCACGCCTACCTGTTTTGCGGACCTCGCGGCGTGGGCAAGACCACCTGCGCGCGCATCTTTGCGAAGGCTATCAACTGCGAGCATCTGGGAGCCGACGGCGAGCCATGCAACGAGTGCGAGTCGTGCCAAGCGTTCAACGAGCAGCGCTCCTACAACATCCTGGAGCTTGACGCGGCGAGCAACAACTCGGTGGAAGACATCCGCAACCTCACTGAACAGGTGCTTGTGCCACCCCAGATAGGCCGCTACCGCGTGTTTATCATCGACGAGGTTCACATGCTGTCGCAGGCTGCGTTCAACGCGTTCCTGAAGACCCTAGAGGAACCGCCTCACTACGCCATTTTCATTCTCGCCACCACCGAGAAGCAGAAGATTATCCCCACCATCCTGTCGCGATGCCAGATCTACGACTTCGCTCGCATCACGGTGCCCGACATCGTGGAGCAGCTGCAATATATCTGCCAGGACAAGGGAGTGACCGCCGAGTCGTCGGCGTTGAACGTGATAGCGCAGAAGGCCGATGGCGCGATGCGCGACGCCCTGTCGATTTTTGACCAGGTGCTTGCCTCAAGCGAGGGCAACATCACCTATCAGGCCGCCATCGAAAACCTCAATGTTCTCGACTACGACTACTACTTCCGCCTTGACGAGGCATTCCTCACTGGCGACGTGCCGCAATCGCTGCTCATCTATAAGGAAATCAGGGACAAAGGCTTTGACTCGCTGTTCTTTATCAACGGCCTTGCCCAACACTTGCGTGACCTGATGGTAGCCAGCACGCCACAGACGGTGGGTCTGCTGGAGATGAACAACGACATCGCCCAGCGCCATGTGAAACAGGCATCAAAGTTCAACAACCGCTTCTTCTATATGGCGATGGACCTGTGCAACAGCTGCGACTTGCAATACCGCGAGACCAGCAACAAGCAGTTTGTGGTAGAGCTCACGCTCATCAAGCTGTGCCAGCTCATTGGCGGCACGCCAGTGCAGCAGCCACCGCAACCACGAGTGCAGAAGATAACTGCTGCGCCCACCGCTGCACAAACACAAGCTGCTCCAGCTCCCGCCACACCACAGCCTGTGGCACAGCAAGCCCCCGCTCAACCAGCGGCACAAGCTCAGGCATCAGCTCCCACACAGCCAAAACCGCAATTTTCAACCCCCTCCCAACCTGCTGCAACCCCTAAGCCCGTAGCCACCGCTCCGCGCATACTTATCAATAAGCAACCTCAAGCCACTGCCGCCAGCGATGCCCTTAAAGCCGCCGCGCCCAGTCACACCACCCAGTTCACTGCCGAGCAACTTGTTGAGGCTTGGAAACATTACATGGAGCAAAATCCAGGCGAGATAATCTTGCTCAGCGCCATGCGCAACTCATTGCCTCAAAAGGTCAACGACACCACCTATCTTATTGAAGTAGAGAACACTGCACAGGTCGAAGCCATCAACAGCAATATGACCAAGCTGCTCCAATTCCTGCGCAACGAAGTGGGCAACGATATGGTAGCCCTTGAAACCAAGATTTCGCCAAAGGGCGTGTCAGCGATGGCCAAGACCGACCGCGAGATTGTCGCCGACATGCGCCAGCGCAACCCCGAATTCAACAAGATGATAGACGATTTCCAGCTAACGCTTAACTAATGCAGAATGCACAATTAACGTCGCCACAACTCTGAGGCGACGTGAAATATGAGCTATCAACTATGAACTGTAAACTATAAACTAACAAGGTAACTCGATGTCGCCTTCAAAGACTTCGGTGGCGGGACCGCGCATGTAGATGTGATTGTCGCTCTCTCGCCACTCAATCTCAAGTGAGCCGCCATCCATATTGATTGTTGCCTTGCGCTTGGTGCGTCCAGTTAGTGCCGCCGCAACGAGCGTAGCACAAGCTCCTGTGCCGCACGCCATAGTGATGCCGCTGCCGCGTTCCCACACTCTCATCCTGATCTCATTGGGACTAATCACCTGCGCAAACTCGATGTTGCACCGCTGCGGGAAGCGCGAGTGGAACTCCAGTTCAGGACCCACCTTCGCGAGGTCAATCGCCTCAACGTCATCAACAAAAATCACATAATTAGGATTTCCTATCGACACGAATACCCCCTCGGGCAGCGGTTCGCCATCTTGTAAGAATTGCGACGAATCTTCCAGCACAGGCTCCATCAAGTCAACAGCCACGCTCCGCACCTTGTCATTATCGTCAACGTCGAGATACAGCATCTTGATGCCGGCGCGTGTGAGCATGCTAATGGTTGTCTTGCGGGTGAGACCGCGCTCATAGACATACTTGCCGAGGCACCGGCTGGCATTGCCGCACATCTGCCCCTCAAGGCCATCGGCGTTGATGATGCGCATGGTGAAGTCCGCCTCGGGCGAGCGACCTATCAGTATAAGCCCGTCGCTGCCGATGCCCGTGTGTGGCTTGCTCCATGCTATCGATGCCTTACTCGGGTCGGGGATGGTGTTAAACTCGGTGTCAACATAGATGTAGTCGTTGCCCAAACCATGCATCTTCACAAAATGTATTTTCTTATCCATACTGCTAATTTTCAAATAATTAGTTATCATTACAAACAATTTTCATTAATTTACCACTCGTTTCAAGTGCGCAAAACACAACCTAAAGACGTTCTAACCAATGAGATAAAAAGACATCGTTTAACGAGTAGCTAGTGCCTTCAAGGCTGACATCGTCATTTAACAGCCCTTTCTCTCTCAGTGAAGCTATGAGACGTGTGACAGAGGATGGAGTGCCAAGTTTATATTTTGAGAGTATTTCGGCAGATGTCGCTTTGTGTACTATGCCCTCTTTTGCTACCGCAATGATAAAATTCCACTGCTTGGGAGTAAGCATCTGCCGATATTGAAGGTAGGTGTATTCGCCCTGCTCCAGCAACTGGTTACAAGCTGTTTTCACCTGGGCAACGTTAATATCTGAATCTCCGTTGGCATAGACAGTATGGCACAGCTGCTGAGTATAATAAGTGTGACGACGAGTCCATTCAAGGATAAAATCTACAGCTTCATCGCTTATTTCTTTCCCTGATTGAGTGAACAGTCGTTTAATAAATTCAGAGTAACTTGATGATGATATTTTATCAAGCAAAACAAAAGTAGTGCTTGAATAAAACGGCTTTTTCTCATTTATAAAAATGTCAGTCATCAAGTGTTTTTTGCTGCCGCTGAAAATGAATGTGAGATTGTGAGTGTGCTGGATGTAAGTGCGAAGCAGAGCCTCCATATTCTCCTCGGGGTACTCCCTGATTTGCTGAAACTCATCAATCGCTATCACGATGTGCGTGCCCTGCTGGTCAAGAAACTCCAGTAATCCCCGCAACGTATATTCCTTTTCTTGCGCCGTATTGTAGGTGAGTTGCAACTGTGGCTCGCCAGTTATATTGTCAAACGACAATTGCGGTCGCAAAGATTTTATAAACGCCATAAATTTGTCGCCTATTGATGTCTTTGGCTTGAACGAGCGCAGAGCACCCTCAGCAAGCAGTTTGATGAAATCGTCAATTTTTCTTGATGACAAAATATCAATATAAATAGTAGAAATATCGGCGTGGTTTTCCTTAATCTCATCAAACAAGCGCAAAATAAGCCCCGTTTTTCCCAAGCGACGTTGAGATATTAGGGTCATATCGGTGGAATTAAGGCAATTTCGGAGCATTAGTTCCAGTTCCTGCTCGCGGTCACAAAACAAGTCTTTGCTCTTGTAAGGCTTTATAATGAAGGGATTGTCCATAATTGTGTGTGATTTTTGCGACAAAGATAAGCAAATTTTTCAAATTACGCAAAATGCGTAACGCAAAATGTGTAAAAATCTTTGATTGGCAATATATCGTGACCTTTTAATGTTGTTTTGTTATTAATGCACTCGGTAATTTTGCCACAAAAAACTCTACAAGAAAGTTTTTGAGTTCTTCTAGAAATTCTAGAGTTTCTAGATTATCTAAATTAAACGAAACCATGGAAAACCGCAATCAATTCTACAACCTTACCGAGAACGAGATGCTCGACCTGTGGAAGCAGGTGATGCTCCTCGAAACGCCACATCGCGACTGCACAGTGGAGTGGGATGACGGCATAGACCTCGACGCTATGCTGCTCACACACATCAAGCAGTGGTATGCCCACCAGTTGAACAACGCGCCAGCCCACCTGCTGCCCATCGAGGACCTGGCAGCGCAAGTGTCGCTCACCACGCGCGACAGCATCGTCGTCGCCACGCCTCCCGAGCAGTGCGTAAGACCAATAGAGTGGAAACTCGCCGAGTGGCAGCGCAGCGTCACCGAGTTCCTAGACCCCTGCAGCCACGAGGCGATGCTCCAGCTCAACGAGTGGACACGTGGCGGCGCCAGCGACCCCGCCGTCATCGACTATGGCTTCCAGCTGCTCATGATGAGCACCGCCGGCAGCACGCCACAGCTCGAGCGCGCCCGCTGCGTGGTGCGTCCCGCCGACGGCTCCTTCCAGTTCCACAGCGACCTGCTCAACACCATCCCCGAGTGGGATGCCAACAAGTTGACGAACTGACAAGACAATGGTGTCGCACCGCATTGCTTTCCTTTTGTCAAACGACCATAAACGACATCAGAGATTTTACCCCCAATCGGTCATTAGGCGACGACAGGTTGTTTTTAGGACTATTTATCCCAAATCCATTCACCAAGCAAAAGCGTGGCAGCGCTGTTGAGGGCGTGCCACGCTTTTCGCGTTATGTGTTGTGAGATTATTCTTACATGAAAATCTCAAATGAGATTAGTAAATGAAGCTGAAGCACCAATAATTGATTGTTAAGTGACAAAAAATCAAAATTCTCTGATTTTTCCCCACTTAAAGTTAAAAAACATCAGACTCCGAAGGTTTATTTTCATCTATCGCCAATGCAGAACACTGCATATAACGGAACCGATTTGATACCGTTCTCAAAGCCGAAGTTCTTTTGAGAGAAACGATATGCTAGCTGCGATTTATAGCGTGCACAATATACATTTAGACTGCGTGAGCGAGTGTTTTTGCCACTCTTCACCTCTAAAGGCACCACTTGCGAATCTTGTTGAACGATGAAATCCACCTCGGCAGAGTTGTTGCTTTTCCAATAGTACAAATGAAATCCTTTGGCCACTAAAGCCTGAGCCACGTAATTCTCGGCAATAGCACCAAGAAATGTGTTGTTCTCGTGAAGCGGTGACAAAATCATTGAGTTGGGCATTCCGCTTCTCAATGTCAACAGTCCCACATCGCTCATGTAAAGTTTGAAGTCCGACAAATCAACATACGCCGCAACAGGAATATTCCCCTCTGTTATCTTATTGCATTTTAAAACCACTCCGGCATACTTCAACCACTCGATAGCTTCTCCAAAAATTGTGGCAGAGCCTCCACGCTGCACTACTTTATATTGGAATTTGTGGTTCTCTTTAGCAAGTTGAGCAGGTATTGAATGATAGCAAGCGCGAATCCTCACTGCACTTGATGCGTCGGCATATTTTGCCATATCGGCGGTATAGTCATCAAGTACACGCTGTTGAACGTCGGCAACAGCGAGATAACTACCAGTGGACGTGAATTGTGCGACGGCAGCTGGCATGCCACCTACAATCAGATACTGTCTATAAAGCTCTAAGGCTCTCTCGTGCAATGTTTTTATCATAGGTTCATCGCTCGTATAATGCTCTCGTATTAGACCACTCAACCGCTCTTCGTTCATTGCCCAGAGAAATTCCTCAAAGTCCATTGGATAGAGAGTGAGTTCATCCACTTTGCCAACGGGAAACGAATAATGCTCACGATTGATTGCCACCCCCAACAAGCTGCCAGCAGCAACCACATGATATTGAGGCGCATTTTCACTAAATTCTTTCAAAGCAGTGAGGGCTCGGGGGCAAGACTGTATCTCGTCGAGAATAATTAGCGTGGAACAGGCATCAATAGATTCATGCAACAGCACTTCAAAGTTCTGGATAATTACCTTAGCCTCCAAAGTGCCATCAAAAAGTTCACGCGCCATTAAGTTGTGCTCAAGGTTGAAATAAGCCACATTTCCAAATTGCTCTTGGCCAAACATCTTCAAGATATAGGTCTTTCCCACTTGTCGAGCACCATTGAGAATTAATGGCTGACGATTAAGCTTGTTCTTCCAGCTCAAGAGGGCTTGCATAATTTTGCGTTTCATAGCTATAATTGATTGTTAAGTGACAAAAAATCAAAATTCTCTGATTTTTTCGCAGTTAAAATTCAGCACAAAGGTACATATTATTCTCAACTGTACAAAAAAAGTGACAAAAAACTTCTTTTTTTGCAAAGCAAAAGCGTGGCGCGCTGTAGATGGCGTGCCACGCTTTTGGCGTTATGTGGCATTAGTCCAAATCAGGAGGGTGAGATATGTATTTAGCACCTTTAAAAAGTGGCACTTTGGTAGTGGACATAATAATCATATAATTTCAAATAAAAAACAACTGATTATTAGATAAAATATTCATGCTCGCAAGGTTTTGAGCAAGCTCAAGTTTTGTCTCGCTTAATCGCATTTTTCTGAAAAATCTGAAACAAGGACAATTTAATGCATTTAAAATCAATGATGTGTAAAATCAGAATGTTTAGGTAGGGATATCAGTTAAATTATAACAAATTGTTTGTCAGTCAGATGAATATTTTGTAACTTTGCAAAAGAACCCTCGAACTACCCATCTCGGGCCGTTTCGGGGGTAAATCTTTAAAAAAAACTGCTGTGAAGTTACGAAAAATTTCTGACATACGCCCAACATTGGGCTTCACAGAGTACGATTTTCTCGAAAAATATCGTGAGAGTTTCAAATTGAGTGAGCTTGGCCGCATCCAAGCAGAGCCTGACAGGCAGACAGGCACCAGGTTTGAGCGTGTGGGAGCCGACACAATCTATGCCAACAACCCCAACCGCGCCTACTGCACCGAGAACAGAATCATCACCAATTTTGTGCGCAAGGGCCCCAAGCAAAAGGACGAGGACACGCAGGTGAGCTCAACGCGACGCATTATCGGCAAACTGAGTGCCACTGTGATGGAAGTCAGTTTCGGAAACCAGAAACAGCACTTCACACTGGCGCGTGTGGCGGCGAGAAACCAGTGGAGCGAGACCCTGATGATCTTCTTCGGCATACACATGGCAAACGCCGCCACTCTTGCCGCAAGAAAACTCGCACAAGAGTTGAAGCAGCGGGAAAAGAGGCGACGACGGGCATAAGCGGCAGCGCCAAAAAAATTAGCCATCGGTCAAAAACGAGACCTCCGGACACACCAGAGGAGGGCTGTTACGCACCTGCACAACAAAAAAAGACACGAAAGCCTTTGAGAAACGCAAATTTGAAACAAATTCTGGACGTTGAACGCTAAAACGCCACTCTCGAGAAGTTAACCGACCAAGGAAAGCGGCTTTAACTGAATATCCCTAGGTAATTCAGTTGTTTATATTGTGAGTGGGAGTTTTGCAACAGCCTCTCCGTGTTGCGGCGAGACGGCGGTCAGGATGTTGCAAAACACTGGCTGCCTACCTCGAAGAGGTCAAAAGGGTCGAAGGTCCGACTTCATTATTAACACCATGCAAGAACACCAGCAAGGTTCGCAGCTTAGTGATATACAGTAGCTTACGACTGTGCCTCGAAAAGGAACTTCAACATCAACATTGCTTTTGGTTTTCATGAACTGTCGTACCATAATGAGACTTTTGCAACACCTTCCCCTACAGCTTGCTCAAAGTTTATCAGCACATCATTATTTCCCCCTATCGCAGGATAATAACCATTTTTGGTGTAATATTAATTTTTATTGACATTTTTTTGAAAAAAATTTGCATAATTATAAAATATGTTAGAAATTTGTACTTTCTTTTGGAAAGAACGCATAATAAACGAGTAAATTTTATACTTTTGTTAACTTTTATCGTAAAGAAAATAAAGTGTTTACAAACAATATTTCTAATTATTTATTAACAAAAAACATGTGCGTATGAAAAAGTATTTTTCATTGTTAGGTGCATTGCTGCTGGCATTGGGTAGTGCAAGCTACGCTTATGCCGAGCAAGCGCCACAATCTATGACGACACAGCAAGCCAATGTGTCGGGCACTGTGACCGATGAGAATGGTGAACCCGTGATTGGCGCGACAATTACCGAAGTTGGTACAACTCGCGTGACTGCCACCGACATCAACGGACGTTTCAACCTTCGCGCCTCAGGAAAGGGAAAAATCCAAATCGACTACATCGGCTACAAGTCAGTGACTGTTAATCCAGGCACTAACCTCAACATCCGCCTCGAAGAGGACAAAGCATCTCTCGACGAAGTTGTGGTAGTAGGTTATGGTACTCAAAAGAAAGCCAACCTCACTGGTGCTGTCAGCAACGTTGACGTGACCAAGACCCTTGAGTCGAAGAGCGAGACCGACGTGAGCAAGGCTTTGCAAGGTACCGTTCCTGGTCTCACAATCTTGAACAACGACGGTCGCATCGACAGCGAAGCTTCACTCGTGATTCGTGGTATCGGTACACTTTCCAACGATGGCACTTCCACACCATTGTATGTTGTTGACGGTGTTCCCACCGACAACCTGTCGTACCTCAACACCAACGACATCGAGAGCATCTCGGTATTGAAGGATGCCGCTTCTACCTCTATTTATGGTACTCGCGCCGCATTCGGTGTGGTATTGATCACCACTAAGACTGGTCATGTTAAGGACAACATCAAGATTTCTTACAAGAACAACTTCTCTTGGAGCCAGGCAACCACATTGCCCGACTATCCTAACGTGCCCACTCAGGTACAGGCCCTTATCGACGACAACTACCGCAAGGGTAATGCCGCCGAGCTCTTTGGTATGTACATGGACAGTGAAGAGTTCCAGGCAGGTATCAACAACTGGATTGAAAAGCATGGCGACACCAAGGCTGGATATCGCGAGATGATATACGGTGACGACTATGACAAGTATGGATACTATGCCAACTGGGATGTGGCTGGCATCATGTTCAACAAGCACGCTCCCGCTCAGTCGCACAACATCTCGGTGACTGGCAACTCGGGACGCACCAACTACTACGTATCGTTTGGCTACGACCAGCGTCAGGGTCTCCAAAACTTCAACCCCGACAAGGTTAGACGTTACAATGCCGCCGCCAACCTCTCGATTCAAGCTACCGACTGGCTGACCATTGGCACTCGCATCGCTTACACCGACCGCACCTATGACGGCGTGTCTAACCGACAGAACTATGCCAACGCAGGTTATCAGTACCTGTGGCGCTGGGGCTCGTTCTTTGGCCCTTATGGCTACTTTGTAAATCCCGACGACGGACAGGCCTATGACGCCCGCACCATGATTGGCTACCGCAAGCAGGGTGGTGAGAGAATGCGCCACATGAACAACCTGCGCATGACTGGCTTCTTGAAGATTGACCTCTCACATGGTCTCACCTTCAACGGCGACTACACCTTCATCCGCAAGAACACCAAGTACAAAGACGTTGGTCTCGTGCCCAACCTCTACAACACTTGGGGTCTCGCTCCTACGGCTCCATCTAACTGCGGTACTACATCTACCTGGATTGAGACAGACCACAGCGTATATCAGAACCAAGTATTCAACGGATACTTCAACTACGCTCAGCTCTTCAACGATGCCCACAACCTGAACATCATGGTTGGTGCCAACCTCGACAAGGCCGACTATGAGTATCTCTACTTCGAGAAACACGGCATTCAGGATCCTAACATGCCTGAGCTGGCACTCACCAACGAATACTACACCTCTACACCCTCGCACACACACCAGGGTTCGGCTGGCTTCTTTGGTCGCATCAACTACGACTACAAGGGCATCTACCTCTTTGAGGTAAACGGCCGCTACGATGGCTCTAGCAAGTTCCCAAGCGGAGACCAGTGGGCATTCTTCCCCTCGTTCTCTGTGGGTTACCGCATCAGCGAGGAAGCCTTCTGGGATCCTATCAAGAACACTGTCAACAACGCCAAGCTTCGCGCTTCTTATGGTGTAATCGGTAACCAAGAGATTGGTGCCAACATGTTCCTTGAGACTATGGCAAGAAATGCCAACTCTGTGGACTGGCTAGGAACTGGCAGCTCAAAACTCGATTACTTCTCGGCTCCTAAGCTGGTTTCGAAGTCACTCACTTGGGAGAAGATTAAGACCACCAACATCGGTATCGACCTGAGCTTCCTGCGTGGAGAGATCAACTTCAGCTTTGACTGGTATCAGCGCGACACTAAGGACATGCTCGCTCCTGGTAAGGCAATGCCCAACGTGCTTGGCGCAAGTGCAGCATGGGAGAACGCCGGCTCGCTCCGCACTCGTGGTTGGGAGGTTACCATCGACTGGCGTCATCGCTTTGGCGATGCCAACGTGTATGCTACCTTCAACCTGAGCGACTATAAGACTAAGGTTACTGAGTGGGATAGCAACAACCTGCTCAACACTAACTACACTGGCAAGGAGTATGGCGCTATCTATGGCTTTGAGACCGACCGCTACTTCGACTTCAACGACTTCACTGGCAAGGATCCTGACACTGGCAAGTGGATTTACAAGGAAGGCGTGGCTTCGCAAACTAAGCTCGAAAGCAACGGCTTCGTTTATGGCCCAGGTGACGTCAAGTTCGTGGACCAGAACGGCGACGGCGTGATTGACTGGGGTGCCGGTACCGACAAAGACCATGGCGACCTCATCAAGATTGGTAACAGCACTCCACGCTTCCAGTACTCACTGCGCTTGGGCGGCGACTGGAAGGGCTTTGACCTCGACCTCTATCTGCAGGGCGTGGGCAAGCGCAAGATGTGGACTCAGAGTGCCTTCGTAATGCCAATGATGCGTGGTGCTGATGCTCTCTATGCTAACCAGACCGACTATATCACCGAGGCTGAGTTTAATGCCGGCACTATCCGTCAGGATGCCGAGTTCCCACGCTTGTGGGACGGTGGCGCTGGCCAGGGTAATGCTGCAAGCACAATCCTGCCTGCTGGTAAGTTCAACTTCTATCCACAGACTCGTTACCTGGTTAACATGGCCTACTTGCGCATGAAGAACATCACCGTGGGTTACACCATTCCTCAAAACCTCACTCGCAAGATTCGCATTGATCGCATCCGCATCTATGCATCTATCAACAATGCATTTGATATCGTGAACCACAACAAGGGCACAGGTATCGATCCTGAGATGAACAATGGCGAGGGTAGCTATGGAAATGGTGTTTGGGGACGTATCGACCCAATTATGCGCACTTACTCATTTGGTATCCAAATTGATCTTTAATTCGGTGTTCACATTATTAATTTAATAGGAACAGTAGATATTAAATACTTTAAAAGACAGAAAAATATGAAAAAGATATTTTTAATTTTCGCAGCAGGATTACTGCTTACTTCGTGCTCCGATCTGCTCGATACCGAACCCTACGATCAATTCACGAAGCAAAACTACTTCACTAGCGAGACTAATGTGCAGTTGTTTGCCAACTATTTCTATGAAACCTTCACAGGTTATGGATCAGGCAGTGGCGACTACTACTTCAACACTCTCAACGACGACCAGGCATCTACAGGTATCACCAATTGGTCGTTCACTTCGGTGCCTGGCACTTCGGGATCATGGAACACTCCCTATGTTGAGATTCGACGTGCCAACACTCTGATTTCAGCAATCCCAGGTATCGACATGAGCGATGCTGCCAAGAACAACTGGATTGGCATCGCACGTCTATATCGTGCTTGGCAGCACTACAAGTTGGTGCGCTCCTACGGCGACTGCTACTATGTTGACAAAGAGCTCGACTCAGGCGATGAAGACATCCTCTACGGTCCACGTCAGCCACGCAACGACGTGATGGACAAGGTGCTCGAGGATCTCAACTTTGCTGTTGCCAACATTAGCTACAACGATAATTCGCGCACTGCGTTCAACAAGTGGGTGGCTCTGGCTATGAAGGCCGAGATTTGCCTCTTCGAGGGCACCTACAGCAAGTATGTGACCAAGAACAGTGGACGCGCATCCACTTATCTCAACGAAGCCAAGAGTGCATGCCTTGAGATTATGAACTCGGGCAAGTTCGCGCTCAACAGCAGCTACAAGGGCAACTTTGATGACGATGACCTCTCGGGCAACAACGAGATGATTCTCTACAAGCACTATGTGCTTGGTGTGATGGGTCACGGCACTATCGACTACACTTGTGGCTCTACTCAGGTTAACGGTATGACCAAGGATGCTTTCGACAGCTATCTGTTCCGTGACGGCAAGCCTCTGGCTTTAACCTCTTTGGACAAGAGCGACAAGGGTAAAGTTGTAAGCATCGACGACAACTCTGGTTATGGTGTGGCCAAGCACATCAACATCGTCGATGTGCTCGCCAAACGTGACCCACGCCTTACCGCCGCTGTTGACTCTATCCTCCAGTTCCCTGGCAGCGGTTACGCACGCTTTGGTGGTGCCCAGTCAACTGCTTCTACTGGCTACGGCGTGATGTTGTTCGACAACGTGAAGTATGCTAACGACAACGGTACCCGTCAGGCTACCTACGGCAACTACACCGACGCTCCAATTTTCTGGTATGCCGAGATTCTGCTTAACTATGCCGAGGCTTGCGCCGAGCTTGGCACCATCACCGATGCCGACCTCAACAAGTCTATCAACCTGCTGCGTGACCGCGTGGGCATGCCACACCTCACCACAACTGTTGCCGCCGACCCAGCCAACAATATGGGCGTTAGCAACATCATCTGGGAGGTTCGCCGTGAGCGTCGTGTTGAGATGATGTACTGCATGAACGACCGTTACTACTCGCTGCAGCGCTGGAATCAGCTCGACAAGCTCGACACTCAGAGGTATCCTAACCTGAGCCGTGGTGCCTACGTGCAAGGTTTCGACGCCGAGGGTGTGAAACTCACTGACGTGACTATCGATGCCGACGGTTACATCAACTGCAAGAACAATGGTACTGAGCGCATCTACAACGACAAGTACCTCCTGTTCCCAATCCCCAACGACCAGGCTACTCTCAACCCACAGATTGGTCAGAACCCAGGTTGGTAATCCTCTAGTTTTGATTAGGTAAGATTCTTTTCATAACGACGAAGCGGCTGCATCATCACGGTGTGGCCGTTTCTTTGTGTATATGGGTTGAATATTCTTCAGCGGTGCATGGTTTTCAGCCGAAGGCCTCCCATTGAGCGCCCAGCCGTAATTAAAAATCAGCCGAAGGCTGACCGTTGGATAACCCCCAGTACCGATTGACGCAGTGAGCGATAGCGAGCGGAGGAAATCGGCACTGGGGGCTCACGAATCAAACGTGTAGTCGCCGTAAGGCGACCCCATGATTAAAGAAATTGAGAACCTTGTTTCATCTATAAAAAAAGTGCAATTGTATATTATTTTTGGTGGTAATTAGAGAAAATACTACTTTTGTAGCGTGAAAATCTGTTTTTCAGCTTCGAGTTTCGAGTTTTTATACTGATAACTGACAACTGATAACTGATAACTACTATCACATTATGAAAATACTATCAAGAATCTTTATTATTATGATGCTTGCGGTGGCTTTGGGATTTGGGACCGCCAGCTCTGCCATCATCAACGGTATCCTGGTTGACTCCAAAGACACTACCGAGCTCATGCAGGCTAACGTGGCGCTGCTGCAGGCTACTAAAGACAGCACCTACGTCACCAGCACCGTCACCGACTTCAACGGAGTGTTCAACCTGGAGAACGTGCAGCCAGGACACTACTACCTCAAGTGCAGCTACATAGGCTATGACGACGTGGTGAAACGCGTGAGCATAGGCGACGACGGACGCGACGTGAACATGGGCATGATAGCCCTCACACAAAACACCGTGGTGCTCAAGGAGACGGTTGTCATGGGCGTGAAAACCGCGATCACCGTCAAGGAAGACACCATAGAATATAATGCCGACACCTACAAGACGCAGGCCAATGCCGTGGTGGAAGACCTCTTGAAGCGTATGCCCGGCGTGGAGGTGAGCGCCGACGGCAAAATCACCGCCAACGGCAAAGAGGTGACGAAAATCCTCGTTGATGGCAAGGAGTTCTTCAGCGACGACCCCACTATGGCGTCGAAGAACATCCCCGCCGACATGATTAACAAACTCCAGGTCATCGACCGCAAGAGCGACCTGGCACGACTCACGGGCGTAGATGACGGCGAGGACGAGACGGTAATCAACCTCACCGTCAAGAAAGGCATGAACAACGGTTGGTTTGGCACCGTCACCGCTGGCTATGGCACCGACAAGCGATACTTGGGCAACGTTATCGCCAACTACTTCAACAACGGCAACCAGTTCACCTTCACCGGCAACGCCAACAACACCAACAACGTGGGATTTACCGACGGCGGCGCCTCACGCTTCCGCCGCTTTGGAGGCGACCGGGGCATCACCACCTCGCAGATGCTGGGCGTGAACTTCAACGTGGGCTCCCAGGAAGATGAGCACTTCCGCGTGGGTGGAGACCTCACCTATTCTCACACCAGCCGCGACACACGCTCCTCGACGAGCCGCCAGAACATCTTCACCGACTCTACCAGCTACCGCGATGCTATGTCGATAGCCCTTGACAAGACCCACAACATCCGTGGAAACTTCCGCCTCAAGTGGGAACTTGACTCGTGCAACACCATCGACTTTCGTCCCTACCTGTCACTCAACTTCTCGCACAGCGAGAGCAGCGACACCTCGATGACACGCGCCGGCGACGCCATGCGCACTCCCGTCAACCGCAGCCTCAGCTACTACGACAACCACGGCAAGAGCTATGAGTTTGGAGGACGGTTCATCTACAACCATAAGTTCAAGTCACATCCAGGACGAAGTTACAGCCTCTTTGTGAACTATAACTACAGCAATATCGACGAGGACGGCAACACCTACACCCTCAACAACTACTACCTCAAAGACGAGGAAGAGACAATCGACCAGGTGTATGACAACCTGCGCAAGACCAACCGCGTGAACGGACGACTGAGCTGGACCGAACCGCTCGGCGACGTGAAAAAAGCGCAGTTCCTCACATTATCTTACAGCGCCAACTACAGTGTGGCAAAGGCCAACAAGAGCGTGTATGACATCACACGCTATGGCAACGAGGTGCTGCCAGTGCCACAAGTCACCCAAAACGACGTGATGATGGGCATTGTGCTCAACCCCGCCATGCGAGAGATGATAACCGACGCCTACGGTGCCTACGCTCTGCAAGACGCTACTCTGCTGAGCGAGATTATCGACGTGGAGCTGGGCGACGAGCTTGGCCGTGTCTTCAACGAGAGCCTCAGCAACAACTTCCGCAACCAGTTCTTCAACCAAAGCTTCCAGATTGGCTACCAAAAGGTTACAAAGGCGATGAACCTCAACGTGGGATTCTCGGTGAACTCGGCGATGTCGAAGAGTACCGACCTCATCAACAGCGCGCGCAACATCCCGGCGCGATGGGCGTGGAGCTTCGCCCCCTTCGCTCGCATCCGCTACAAGTTCACCAAGACACGCAACCTAGCGTTTGACTACCGCTTGCGCAGCAGCCAGCCAAGCATCGCACAGCTGCAGCCAGTAGCCGACGAGAGCAACCCGCTGAACATCGTAATCGGTAACCCCGACTTGAAGCCCACCTTCAACCATCGCATCAACCTGCGCTTCAGCGACTTCAATCAGGATAACCAGCGCAGCATCATGGCGATGATGAATGTCAATGTGGCGCAAAACAGCATCATCTCTACCATCACCAACGACCCCACCACAGGTGGACAGACTACCACCTACACCAACATCAACGGCGTGTGGGACGCTATGGCGATGAACATGGTGAGCTTCCCATTCAGCGAAAGCAAGGCGTGGTACTTTACCAGCAACATCTTCGCTCGTCTGTCGCACGACAAGGGCTACACCGATAGTGAGTTGAACGCCAGCACAGGTCTGAACCTGAACATCTCGCCAGGTCTCGCCTACCGAACTGCATACTTCGACCTTGAGCTGCGCCCACGATATGGCTACCAGCTCACTCACAACTCCATGCAGACCAGCCGCGACCGCAACGTGCACACCTGGGGAGCCATGTTCAACGGCACCTACTCGGCACCCTTCGGACTGGTAATCAGCACCGACCTCAACTTCAGCACCTCTACAGGTTACAGCGCGGGCTACAACACTAGTCAGTGGATTTGGAATGGCTCTGTCGCCTACCAGTTCCTCAAGAACAAGGAGGCATCGGTACAACTCTCGGTTTACGACATCCTGGGACAACAGAAGAACATCAGCCGCACTCAAACGGCAAGCTACATCCAGGATGCCATCTACAACTCACTGGGACGATATGGAATGCTCACGTTCACCTACCGCTTCTCAACTTTTGTCAAGGGTCAGGAACCTGAGGACAAGAACAACCAGTTCCGAGGTCCTGACGGACCACCTCCCGGCGGACGCCCCAGCGGGCCACCCCCAGGCGGCTTCGGCGGCGGAAGACCACCATTCTAAATAGTTCATAGTTCACAGTTCATAGTTCACAGTTCATAGTTCATAGATAATAGCGAGTTGTCAAGACCATCTTGGCGACTCGCTAAAATATTCACACGATTTTGAAGAAAAAGGGAAGGTTCTTTTTTCTTCATCAGCTAATTTTGAGGAAACATTCAGCGACTATTGAGTTTTCAGAATAATTTTTTGCGAAGCACCCAGCTTTTTAGACTCAAGTCTTAGATGGGCTTCGCCTTGGAAAAAAGGCTATGAAAAACTAAAACAAGTTTGTTTTTTCTCTCGGCTTGCAGTATCTTTGCAAAAAATTACATAAAAAAATTATAAAAATATGGAAGAACAGAAGAAATATTCACGCACTCTGGTGACAACGGCGTTGCCCTACGCTAATGGTCCTGTACACATTGGTCACCTTGCTGGAGTGTATGTGCCTGCCGACATCTATGTGCGCTACCTGCGCCTCAAGGGCGAGGAAGTGATGATGGTAGGCGGCAGCGACGAACATGGCGTGCCAGTAACCCAACGCGCCCGCAAAGAGGGCATTACCACCCAGCAGGTTGTTGACCGCTACCATGAGCTCATCAAGGACTCATTCCAGAAATTTGGTATCTCCTACGACATTTACAGCCGCACCACCTCGAAGATTCATCATCAGTTTGCCGCCGACTTCTTCCGCAAACTCTATGACGAAGGCAAACTGGTGGAAAAGACCACGAAGCAATTCTACGACGAAGCCGAGCATCGCTTCCTCACCGACCGCGACGTGGTGGGTGAATGTCCCTACTGTCATCATCCTCGCGCCTATGGAAACCAATGCGAAGACGGCTGCCAGCGCAGCCTGGAGCCCACACAGCTCATTAACCCGCGCGCCAAGGAAAGCGGCGCCGTGCCTGTGCTGCGTGACTCCACCAACTGGTATCTGCCTCTGAATGAGTATCAAGAGTGGCTCAAGCAATGGATTCTTGAGGGTCACAAAGAGTGGAAGACCAACGTCTATGGGCAATGCAAGTCATGGCTCGACATGGACCTTGAGCCACGTGCCATGACACGCGACCTTGACTGGGGCATTCCCGTGCCCGTGGAGGGTGCCGAGGGCAAAGTGCTGTATGTGTGGTTTGATGCTCCAATTGGTTACATCAGCAACACCAAAGAACTGTGTGATGCTCATCCCGAGCGCTGGGGCACTTGGCAGCAGTGGTGGCAGGACGAGGATACCCGCCTCATCCACTTCATTGGCAAGGACAACATTGTGTTCCACTGCATCATATTCCCAACCATGATGCATGCTCACGGACAGTATATCATGCCCGACAATGTGCCGGCCAATGAGTTCCTCAACCTTGAGGGCGACAAGATTTCTACCAGTCGCAACTGGGCAGTGTGGCTGCATGAGTATCTTGAGGACTTCCCCGGCAAGCAAGATGTGCTGCGCTATGTGCTCACCGCCAACGCTCCCGAGACAAAAGACAACGACTTCACTTGGAAGGACTTCCAAGACCGCAACAACAACGAGCTGGTGGCTATCTTAGGCAACTTCGTGAACCGTGCTATTGTGCTTACCAACAAGTACTTCGATGGTGTGATTCCCGAGGCGCATGAGCTCACTGACTATGACCGCGCCACCATCGAGGAGTTTAAGGGCGTGAAAGAGGAGCTTGGAAAGGCTCTTGACACCTTCCACTTCCGTGCCGCTCTCGCCGAGGCGATGAAGCTTGCCCGCATTGGCAATAAGTATCTTGCCGACACCGAGCCTTGGAAACTCGCCAAGACCGATATGGCACGCGTGGAGACAATCATGAACCTAGCGCTGCAAATCACCGCCAACCTCGCCATCGCCTTCGAGCCATTCTTGCCCTTCAGTGCCGAGAAACTGCGCAAGATGATAAACCTCGACAGTGCCGACTGGAACAAGCTCGGCTCAACCGACATTCTCAACGCTGGCGACCGTGTGGAGACTCCAGTGCTGCTCTTCGAGAAAATCGATGACGAGACCATAAAGGTTCAGACCGACCGCCTTGAGCGCATCAAGCAGGAGAACACTCTCAAGAACTTCACGCCTAAGGCAGTGGCGCCAACCGTGTCGTTCGACGACTTCCAGAAGCTTGACATTCGCGTGGGCAAAGTGCTCGCATGCGAGAAGGTGAAGAAGGCTGACAAACTGCTTAAACTCACCATCGACGATGGCATGAATGGGCGCACCATCGTCTCGGGCATAGCCAAGTTCTACAACCCCGAGGACCTCGTAGGCAAGGAAGTGTGCTTCATCGCCAACTTCGCCCCCCGCACCCTCAAGGGCATTGAGTCGCAAGGCATGATTCTCAGTGCCGAGGACACCGACGGCCGTCTTGTGGTAATAGGTCCCCACGGAGAAGTGCGACCTGGCGTGCAGGTGGGATAAGTTACATATTAAGCGAGATAAAGCTTGAGCTTACTCAAAGCCTTGCGAGCGAGAGCATTTTATCTAAACATTAAACTTTGAGCAAGTTAAAAACTTGCGCAACTTGAATTATTTAAATTATTTCTTTTATGACAAGAAGCTATAAGAGTTACGCATTGATAATTCTCTGCTTGGCTGTGGTTGTGGCTGTTATGTGCGGTTGCAAAAAAGAGAACAAGCCGTTTAAGGTGAAAGTTGAGCTGCAAGGACTTGGCGCTCAGCAGGTGAGAGTGGTGTATAGTGGTGCCGACGGAGGAATTGTTGACTCATGGGTGAAATGCCAGAATAATGCCTTTGAGATTGAAGATAAGTGCTCCAATCCGTCGCTGCTCATAGTATATAACCAGATGAATGTGCCCATTGTCAAACTTGTTGTCGCCGGTGGAGATAAACTTGAAGTGAAAGGCAAAGTGCTTGAACAATATGAGCTTGATGTGAAAGGCTCAGAAATGGCAGAGCAATACAACGCATTTATCGTCAAGCATAAAATGGAATATAAGAGTGCCAACAACCAGGCTCTCAACACTGCCATCGAGAACTATGTAAAGGACAATCCCAAGAGCATCGTCTCTACTGTGCTTGTGCTTAACGACTACAGTCCAAGCGATGACAAGGCAATTGACAAACTTCTCGCTATGATCGATGACAAAGCCAAACCCGAGCCGCTCATGGAGAGCTACAACCTGCTCAAGGCAAGAGCCAAGAAACCTGCAACAAAAATTACCTCGCTCAATATTTTCGAACAAAGCTCGGGCGATTTCCAAGTGGCAAACATCAAGGGCGATAAGCCATCGATAATAGTCTTCTGGGATAGGGATTTGGGCATGAATGACCGCAAAAAGATTTTCGATGAGTTAAAGATGATTGAGCCCTCACAAGCGCAGGTGATGGACATTAGTCTCGATATCGATTCAACGGGATGGCACTACACTACTCATCGGGATGCCACCACCTGGAAGCACTACTGGGTGCCAGGCTCGATGATGAACGGCGAGATTGTGAGCCTGCAGGTCAACACTACGCCTACCATCATCGTCACCGACTCGCTAGGCAACCAGCAATACCGCGGCGACGACCCCATCAAAGCCCGACAGACGGTAGAGAGTTTATATACAAAACTTTCTTGATTGTTCAGCTTTTCGATAATTCGGCTACTCGACTGTTCGATTGTTCGATTGTCCTCTTGTTCTCTTGTCCTCTTGTCCTCTTGTCCTCTTGTCCTCTTGTCTTCTTGTCCTCTTGTCCTCTTGTCCCCTTGTAAACTTAAAAACTATGCTAAACAAAATACTTGGTGCCGCACTGCAGGGAATTGACGCCATCGCCGTCGAGATTGAAGTCTCGGTGGACTGGGGTACGGGCTATGTGCTCGTGGGACTCCCCGACGCGGCGGTGAAAGAGAGTTTTGAGCGAGTGAAATGCGCCATTGCCAACGTGGGGATAAAATTCCCTCATAAGGCGGTGGTGATCAATATGTCACCCGCCGACATCAAGAAAGAAGGCTCCGCCTATGACCTGCCCATTGCAATTGGCATTCTCGCCAGCGACGAGAAAATTGGCGCTGAAAAACTGGGGCAATATATGATTATGGGCGAACTCTCGCTCGACGGGTCGGTTAAACCCATCAAAGGCGCTCTCCCCATGGCAATCCTTGCCCGCGAGATGCAGCTCGACGGTTTCATCTTGCCACGCTACAACGCCACCGAGGCGGCTGTGGTCAACAATCTGAACGTATATGGCGTGGATAGCATCACCGAGGTGATTCAGTTTTTCAAAAATGAGTTAACTCTCGAACCCACGGTGGTTGACACGCGCGCCGAGTTTGCTCGCGCACAAAGCGCATTTCCCTACGACTTCAGCGAGGTAAGAGGCCAGGAAATGGTGAAGCGCGCCTTTGAGGTGGCGTGCGCTGGTGGGCACAACATCATGCTCATTGGCTCGCCAGGCAGTGGCAAGTCGATGATGGCGAAGCGACTGCCGTCTATCCTGCCGCCACTCACCCTCGGCGAAGCACTCGAAACCACAAAAATCCACAGTGTGGCGGGCAAACTCTCGCAAGGCACTACCCTACTCTCAGTTCGTCCCTACCGCGCACCACACCACACTATTTCTCCAGTTGCCCTGGTGGGTGGCGGCACTTATCCCACGCCCGGGGAAATATCACTTGCGCATAATGGTGTGCTCTTTCTTGATGAGCTCCCAGAGTTCAATCGCAGCGTTTTAGAGGTGATGCGGCAGCCGCTTGAGGACCGCCACATCTCGATCTCACGCGCCAAGTATAGCATCGACTATCCAGCCTCGTTCATGCTTGTGGCTTCGATGAATCCGTGTCCGTGCGGCTACTACGGACACCCCACCAAGCAGTGCATCTGCACACCGCATCAGCGGCATCAATATATGGGGAAAATAAGTGGACCTTTGTTGGATAGAATTGACCTGCAGGTTGAGGTGCAGCCAGTGAACTTCGACCAGATGTCGAGCAAAGCGCCGGGCGAACCCAGCGAGGAAATCCGCAAACGAGTCATTCAGGCCCGCGCCATCCAGAGTCTGCGCTACAAGAACCATCCCGGCATCCACTGCAACGCACAGATGACCACAGCCATGCTCCACAAATACGCCGAGCCCGACGCTGAAGGAATGGAAAAACTCCGCGAGGCCATCACCAAGATGAACATGAGCGCCCGAGCCTATGACCGCATCCTAAAAGTCGCCCGCACCATCGCCGACCTAGAGGGCTGCGTCCAGGTGCGCCAGCCCCACATCATGGAAGCCATCGGCTACCGCAACCTCGACCGCAGCAACTACTTTAATTTGTAAAAACGATTATATATGACACCAAGTATTTCAATTCCTTTAAGTACTTTTTATTTATTCATTTAAAAGAATCTACTATAATGATTAAAAAATATTCCAATAAGCATCTGGCTCTCCATCTAATGCATCCATAAGTGAATCATATCTTGAATAGGATTCGTAGTCATCGTAGAAATTATAGTTTTTCTTAAAAACAATTTCATCTTTTATTAATAAAATATTGTCATATACGCATGGGACAATAATTATGTTACAACTATCGATAACTCCATATAATAATTTGTCTTCTTCTAAAATAGAGACGATAGAATATCCGTTTTCAAAATCTGAACAGGAATGATAATCTAAGTCAATCATTTTCTTTTCATTTACATCATAAATATGATAAGTCCTTGTTTTGTTTTCTAATTTTATACAGAAAACTTTGTTGTCACCTATATGTTGAATATGAAAGAAAGACATTTCTAGAACAAATTTTAATTCAGAATCAAGAAGCCCAAATCTGTGATTATTTTCAACTATTAAACACCCATCAATCCATTCATCACACCAAAAAACACCAACAGGTAAATATACTTTTTTATCATTAATGAATGATTCTATCTGACCATTACCATTGATTTCCTTAATTTTATTGCCTTTTTTGAAAACTAAATTACCTATATGATTATTATCATAATCAATACATAATCTCACCCCTATAAACTTGGTAAGAGGGAAAGTGATGATACCGGACTTGTCTATGATACCCTTTAAATCTCCTTTTGAAACAATGCAGTGTCCTTGGATAATTTCGCTAACCCAATCATAATTATTTAGACAAGTTGAATAATTTATATAATAGCCATTTGAACCTATCCCTTCGTATTCTGAATAATCAAATTGAATGTCCCCATCTTTATTAATCTTATTCTCATGAATTCCACTGGAATCATGAACAATCGCTGTAATCATTCCATCTTCAGTATCCAATAATCTATCATAGGAAAAGTTTGTAAGTTCTTTCCCATTAATACCAATCAAACCCCATTTAGATTTTTCTTTTTTGACTTTTGCTAAACCACTAATAAATGGGGTAACTTTTATATATTTAAAATCAATTATTATATTATCTTTAAAGTCAATGTATCCCCATAAAAGATTTGGACGATACTTATATATGGCTACTGCAAATAGTCCTGTTCCTCCATATGTTATGTCTTGATATTTGTTATCAATTATTATTTTGCCATTCATATCACAAAGACCCCACTTATAATCCAATCTATTATATCTGTCTTTTATAGGCAAAGCAAATTTAAGAAAATTATTATCAATAGGAACTAGTTCCAATGACATATTTTCATTTGAGTTTGAATTCTTAACATCAAATATAGAACTGTCTGCAGAAAGAATCAATCTTCCAAAACAAGAGAATACATCAATATTTTTGTTTGTATAATAACAAATGATAATATTAAATGAAGGATAGCATTTGATTTTTTCATAATCACCAGATAATACAATTTCACCCAATGGATTAATTACACACTTAGTATTTCCCTTTCTTGTTATAGCTAATCCTCCTTCGAAAATAATCCTTTCATCATATAAACAATCAATGACTAATTCAAGATTACTATTTAAAACTCCCCATTTCCCATCTTTGTAAACAGATATAAAACCATTCGAAAAACAGTCGTCGCACCAGTCATATTCCTTTGGAATACAAATAAACTCATTATACATTTTAATGAGTATTTCATTGTTTTTGTTTATCTCACGTTTTTCTCCTACCCAACGGTCTTCTATGTCATAACCATTATCATAAGTTTTCCATTCTCCGAAAGTACGATGAGTAAGTATTGCTTTCTTGTTATAAGAATAGCAGTCAATAGAATAATAGTCGCCAGGTAAAACTACAAAATCTCCTTGTTTGTTTATTACACCTTTTGTTTTATTGATAGTCACATGGCATAAACCATCTTTAAAATCCTCAACATTATTATATATACATGGAATCACTTCATCCCCAGTTTCATCTATGAACCCCCATAGGTCGTTTTTGAGCACAGCTCCCAGTCCTTCTGAAAAGTATCCTTTAAAGACATAGCTTTGTTTTGTCTTAATAAGTCTGTTATTCACAGGTATCACATAATCACCCTCTGCATCATAATACCTTCCGCATTTGCTGTCATATCTATCTGTACAAAGAAAATAATCAAGTTTTTCATACTCGTTACTATTCTCATTAAGCACTTCGTGATGGATTTCATCACAAGTAAAGGGAACTATTATTCTGAATTGCCTATCTACTATTGCCGATTCTCCTATGCCACCAAAACCATTAGTGACTAAGAAAAATGAATCACCAGATTGCATGGCTGTTTTAAATAAAGATGGGAACACAATAATCTCACCTTTACTGTAAATAATAGCATTTTTATTGAGATTATATGAAGGTTTGCAAAATAACGAACCATGGCCTGATTGGAATTCTCCGTTATTTAGGTCACTAACTTCAAATGCAAAATCATCAAATAGAATATCTCCGTCTCTAGAAATAAACCCCCATCCGTTTTTAGTATGAATTTTTGCTACATTTTCTTTATATTCACCAATAAAATAAATATCAGAAGTTTTCAATGAAGGGCAAATTTTGCTATTAATAATAAAGTGCCCAGTTTTTGATATGGCATATTTTAGCTTCTTGTCATCTGATTCTAATGTGATAACAGCTTGGTTATTATTAAAACTCTCCGCTGAAATAAAATGCCCTTCAATAATAGTTTCTCCTTTTGAGTTGATATACCTCCATCCTTTATCGTCATGAACAGCAGCTAATCCCTCATGAAAATCAGAAGCATCAATGAAACTAGGAGGTATAACTTGATTATTATTTAGATCGATGTATTCCCAGAGAGATTCGCGAGCTTTCCGACGAATGTTCTCCCTATACCTTTCATCAAAATAAACACCTTTTCTTCTCTTTTTATGATTGTTTGTGCTGTCTGTTGTGAGCCTTTTTACAGCAACTAATCCTTCGGAAATATTACCCATAGCTAAATAATCTGCTGGAATAACATATGAACTATTAATGTCAATTATTCCCCATTTTTCGTTTTCTTTAACTCTGTATAAATTTGTTGAGGTAAATTCTATATCTTCATAAATAGGTTCAATAATAAAATTACCATTTAGGTCTATTATTCCCTTTTTCCCTTCAATTGAAACAATGGATACTTTGTCTTTAAAATCAGTAGCATAATCAAATTTGCATTCTATCACTAGTTTGCTGTTTATATTAATAAAACCATAAGCATACTTTACTTCATTTTTCTTTTTGTCGCGGAAAAAATAAGGATTTCTATATAATAATGAATTATTATCCTGATGTTTTTCTTTTTCTATTGCAACAGCAGCTAAACCATCGTGGAAATTTCTTCCTATTTTATAAACAGATGGAATTATATATGATTTATCACCATTGAAAACCACAATTTCTTTATTTATATTTATGATTAAGTGTTCTCTTCTTCCATTAATTATGGGTGAATCATCAAAAACAACATTAAAAGTTTTATTATAAGAATTGTAAATTAAAGAAATACATTTGTTCTCAATAATGGTTTCTCCTCTTTCATTTATGGCGCCAAGTTTATAATTATAATTGTAACCATCTTCTGTAATGGCAACACCATCGACAAATGGGCCAATACTTTTGCAGTAACAAGCTGCAATATACTCCCCCTTTTTGTTGATTATATGATAATTGTTGTGATCTTTATTAGGGAATGTTTTACCAACTACGATGCAATCGTCGTTATAATAAGTTGCCTCTGTGCAGTCAGACAAAGCAATTTCTTCGCCTTTGGATGACACAAGATATTGTTTGTTGTCTTTTGTACAGAAAAAATGATTATTATAAATGCTCCCTATCGAAGAATAAATACATGGAACTACTAATTCTCCTAATCTATTTATTACTCCCCAGTTTTTTTCTATTTGGATTTTCGCAAATCCATCTTTAAAGTTACAAACGTAATCATAAATTTGTGGTAGAAAAATGTCACATTTATCATCTTTTGTAACAATGAAACCACAGGTGTTTATATTAAAATAATTATCATTATATTGAGATTTTACTTTAAAAAATTGACCTTCCAATTTAATATCAACATACTTACACTCTGATATGCAATCACCTTTTGAACTAACAATGCCCCATAATTTATTCTTCTTAACTTTATAGTACCCATAATCCAAATAAAGAATACTATCATATATTGGTTCGTTTAGTATTTCCCCACAATCATTAACTATTCCGAAATGCTTGCCATCATAAAAAAAGGCAGAACCGTCGTTTAGATCGGAAACGAATTGAAAATCACCTTTTATTGTGACAAACTGATTATATTCTTTTACAACAAATTCATCATCTTTGTTAATGCAGGATGATAAATTGATTTTGGGTCTTGGTATCCAAAATGCTCTATTAGTATCATGATCTACCACAGTATGAGTCTTCGTAAATATACCGTTTTTAAAAGAAGATACTACTCCTATGTGTTTGCATTCTATGATTTCTTTTCCTGTAGAGTCAATAAAACCATAGTATCCATTGAGGTCTTTAACTCTCGCTAGTCCCTCCGAAAAGTTGTCAACCCATTCATATTTTGGGGGAAGATGAATTTCTTTATTATTTGAATAAATAATAAATCTATTTTGTGAATCTAACAAACCTATGGCATCGCTTTCCAATGTTGAGACCTCAAATAAATCATCAGCTAATACTTTTATACCACTATATTTTGTATTAATCACAATACTTCCAGTCGAATTGACGAGTCCAAAATTTGACCTATTTCTAACTATATAATAATTATTGTTGGCCTCATCAATAGAGTCGTAACCTTCTGAAATGATGTATCCTTTATTATCTGTAAGAAACCATTTAGAGTCTTTCTCTACAACACCATTATTACCATTGTGACGTTTTGCTTGATTAAAACAACAGTCTATACATATAATATTGTCACGATTTATATAACCATATAGATTGTTTTTTGAGACAATGGCAAATCCATTACTAAATGAATCACACCAATCAACTATGTTTGGAACTTCTATAGTTTCATTATTATCTTCAATTAAAAATGTTTGTTTACCTGCATCGAAAGATAAAATTTTATTTTCACCTGTGATTGTCTTAAAAGTAAGAATGAAAATATTCCCTTTCTGATACTCTATCTTAGAGTAATTTAATTGAAGTAGAATACTACCTTGTTTGTCAATAATACCATATCTTTTATCATTCCAATTGCCAGCTGAAACAATAAAATATTGTTGTGTTACAATTGTAACTTGCCAAATACTGGAAATAATAGTATTCCCACTAAGGTCATACAAAGTGTTTCCTAATTGTATTAATTTGTCAGAACAAAAAGAAACTTCTTCATAAAAATCTTTCTTGATTATTGTTTTTTGCCCATTTACAATACAATAATTCTCATCTTCAGTCATTACCTGAAATATATCTTTTGCAATTTCTTGAGCAAGAGAGAATTGCTGAATTGAGGAATCTAGAGGATGCCCTATAGTGTTGACTATTTCTCCTAGAGAATTGTAATAGCAGAAAAAATGATTTTTATAAACTTTATATAATCCATTTTCTTCTAGTGTGATTTCTGTGAACCTAATAGGTACTAATTGATTGCCAGATGTATCGATGATGCCATATTTATCATCTTTAGAAACAATGGCAGCATCATTTATAAATTTGCTGGCACTAGCATATTCACATGGGATATAATTGCCATTTTCAGTATTATAGTACCCCCATTTGTTATTTTTCTTAATTCGTATCAGCATACAACAAAAAGTTAGAATTATATCATTAATATTAAATATCATCTAATTATTTTGTATAAACTTTCTTTGTTATATATAGGAGATTAATATTTTCAATAATGGTAAAAGGTTATACAATTAATGTTTAGAAAAATATACTATTTATTGTTATGGCAAAGTTACAACAATTATCTTGTTTTGCATATGTTTTATTTATATAATTTGGGTTTGCTTGTTTTTTTGTCTCAAACAAACAAAGTACCCCCCATATATTAAACAGATTTTTTTTAACAATTCAGTATTTTTACAATAAGTTGTTTGGGATATTAAAGTAAGAATTAGGATAAAATGTAAATAAAGTAAAAAAATCACAAATCCCACCACATAATCGTATAGTTGTGCCGTAGCCCTAGTTGGTGGCGGCACTTATCCCACGCCAGGGGAAATCAGTCTTGCCCACAATGGTGTCCTCTTTCTTGACGAGCTCCCAGAGTTCAATCGCAGCGTTTTAGAGGTGATGCGCCAGCCGCTGGAGGACCGCCACATTAACATAAGCCGAGCCAAGTACAGCATCGATTATCCAGCCTCGTTCATGCTTGTGGCTTCGATGAATCCGTGCCCATGCGGATACTATGGACACCCAACGAAGCAGTGCATCTGCACGCCGCATCAGCGGCATCAATATATGAGCAAAATTAGTGGCCCATTGCTGGATAGAATTGACCTGCAGGTGGAGGTTCAGCCGGTGAACTTCGAGCAGATGTCGAGCAAGCAGCCAGGCGAACCGAGTGCAGCAATCAGGGAAAGAGTCATCAAAGCACGAGCCATCCAGAGCCTGCGATTCAAGAACCACCCCGGCGTGCACTGCAACGCCCAGATGACCCCCTCGCTACTGCACAAATATGCCGAACCCGATGCCGAAGGAATGGAAAAACTCCGCGAAGCTATCACCAAGATGAACATGAGCGCGAGAGCCTACGACCGCATCCTCAAGGTCGCTCGCACCATCGCCGACCTCGAAGGCAGCGTCACCGTCCGCTCCCCCCACGTCATGGAAGCCATCGCCTACCGCAACCTCAACCGCTCCAACTACTTCAACCTGTAGTAAACAGTTAATACTCTTATCTTAAATTTCCAAAATATCACACTGAAAATCAGTGCAATATGTGACGTTTGCCAAATAAGTATGAATTTTCGTGCTTATTTGGCAACAGCATTATAACCCGTAAATCATGCGTGTGTTTTTTAGAGTATTTGAAGCGACAGTGTAGGCATAACAAGCAACTGGCATAAAGTGAAGAGTTACTTGTTGCATTTTCTTTGTAAGAGTCACTGTTTCACTGGTAACAATGGCATCGGTCAATCCGTTCTTGGGCATGTACCATAGAAGTGATTCAAGTTCGCCTGGGTTCTGAGCATATCGGTCGCTCCACTTGATTTCAACAGCCCATTGTGGCTTTTGTAGGCCAGCATCTATGCCAACTATATCCACTTCGCCTTGTTGCTTGTTGCTTAACCTCCAGTTGGCAAATGAGATATCAACACCTTGGCGTGGTATCCACTGGGCAAAAACGGCTGTTTCCACCAAATTGCCAATCTCTTCATCACTCACCTTAATGGGTTGGAAAAGAGCGCATCGCAGTGATGGATTAGTAAGGTATATTTTGAAGCTTGTTTCCCTTTGATACCTTTTGGCATTGTCATCTGTTCTATGTATCTTACGAATAAGGAAAGCCGCCTCCAAATAACCGATATATTGTCTCAACAAATCCTTCCTAACACCCGACTCTTTCGACATCGACTCGTAAGAAAACTGACCACCTGAATGATAAGCAATCATGGTAAAAAGTGAGTTTAGTTCCTGCACATCATTAATGCCATATAGACTTGGCAAATCCCTCAACAGCACTTTGTCAATAATATCATGCCTGATGAATTGGCCTGGGTTCTCCTGTATTTTATCGGAGAATACCACTTCGGGATATCCACCATAATTGATGTAATCCACAAAAAGCGCATTTAGTTTGTCAATGTCAACACTACCATAACAATCAATTTCGGTTTCCTTCCATTGCATCTTCTGTTTATACATAAGCTGTTCATATCCTTTTAAATGTATATATTCATAAAAAGTCAATGGAGGCAAGCTGAAATCTGTAAACCTCCCTGCTCCACTTTCATTGCTACGTTTTTTCAACTCGGCAGCAGCCGAACCACTTGCCACAAATTTAACGTTTTTGTAAGTGTCAACAAGTGACTTCAGGTTTACTTCCCAATCCTTTAAGTACTGAATCTCATCAAAGAAAACATAGTATTGGTCTTTATCATTCTCAGGTTTACCTAAAGTCTTCTTTGAGAGATTGAAAAGGTGCTCAAGATATATTTTATTATAGATAGGAGTTTCTACCGAGATGTAAATGATATTTTGCTGGGGAACACCTTCAGCAAGCAACCGTGAAATGGTATGAAACAGCATAACAGTCTTGCCCACGCGCCTTGGCCCCATCAAAACTACAGCACGTTGCAAGTCAACATCAGTTACTAATGAATAAAAAATATCCAGATACAATCTTGGCTTCATGTCTTGATAGAATTGCCGAACAGCTCCCTCCGTCCACCAAGGGTTATCAATTCTAAGCCTTCCTATTATCTGCTTTTCCAGTAATTCTGTATATTCCATAAAGCATATTTAAGTATTATAATTTTGCGCAAAGATAATAAAAAAATGCCAAATAAGCAATAAATTTTGTGCTTATTTGGTGTAAATTGAGAAAATAAGATAAAAATCGGCAAAAACGCTTCCTTATTTTCCTCGTGACAAACAAAGAACTATTCCCACCACATAATCGTGTAGTTGTGCCGTTGTCCTGGTGGGTGGCAGCACTTATCCCACGCCAGGGGAAATCTCGCTGGCGCACAACGGCGTGCTTTTTTTCTTGACGCACCATCGCCTTGGCCTCGACGCCAGCGTCACAGTCCGCTCCCCCCCACATCATGGAAGGCATCGCCTAGAGGGCAGCCTCGACCGCAGCAACTACTTCAACATGTAACACCTCTTTTAAAAGATGAAATTTGGGAGTGGCACTTCAATTTTTCACCGAATTTTTGAAGTTCTACTTCATTTTTTCTGCATTTTTCTTGGATATCCGAACAATCGGTAGTAACTTTGCCACGACATAAATGCCAAATGATTATGCTTGAAAGGATATTAAAGTTAGAAGAAGTCAAAGATGAGAGCCTGTTCTTGTGGGGTTCAAGGCAGACCGGGAAAAGCACGCTATTAAAAATGCTTTTTCCTGAAGCAACAGTTTATGACTTGCTCAAAAGCGATGTGCGCATGTCGCTTCAACTGCGTCCGGCCTTGCTGCGTGAAGAATGTGAGCTTTTAGACGAAGGAGAGCTGGTAATTATAGATGAGGTTCAGAAGGTGCCAGCTCTGCTTGATGAAGTACATTGGCTAATAGAAAACAAGGGGCTGAAGTTTATTCTAAGTGGCTCAAGTGCTCGCAAATTACGTCGTAGTGGAGCAAATCTGCTTGGTGGTAGGGCATTGCGAAAGACTTTATTCCCTCTTGTTAGTGCCGAGATACCAGACTTCGACCTAAATAGAGCTTTAAATCATGGAATGTTACCACATCATTATCTAATGAATAATCCCACGATGCGAATTCAATCATATATCGGTGACTATTTGCAGCAGGAAATCGTGGAAGAGGCTATCGTTAGAAGGCTGGACTCTTTTACTCGATTTTTGCAGGTCGCTGCTTTAAGTAGCAGCGAGATTGTCAACTACACCAATATCGCTCGTGATTGTGGCATTTCTTCCAAGACAGTAAAGGAGTATTTCTCTATTCTTGAGGAAACCATGCTCGGATTCTATCTTCCATCTTACACAAAAGTCATCAAGCGACGTGTCATTCAATCACCCAAGTTCTACTACTTTGACGTGGCCATACCCAATCATCTATTACATCGAGTGCCATTGCAGCAGGGAACAGATATTTATGGGCACGCCCTGGAGCATTTGGTAATTCAAGAATTAAGGGCTTATCTTTCTTATCGGCATCCAGATAAAACTCTCTCATATTGGCATACATTAGACAACAAATATGAGGTGGATGCTGTCATCGGTCAAGCCAAGGTGGCTATTGAAGTGAAATCGTCAAAAAACATATCACCAAGTGACACCAAAGGGATTAAAGCTTTCGGTGAAGAATATCCCGATGCAAAGCTTTATTTGCTCTCAATGGAAGAACGACCTCGTAAACTTAACAACATCGAAGTGTGGCCCGTTGAGCAGTTCCTGAAACGTTTATGGAACAATAAGGTTATTTGACCGCATCCTGAAAGTAACCTGCACCATCGCCGACCTCGAAGGCAGCGTCACCGTCCGCCAGCACCACATCATGGAAGCCATCGGCTACCGCAACCTCGACCGCAGCAACTACTTTAACATGTAATGTTTTTACTCTATGGACGAAGACCAGAAAAATATTATCATATACCGCACTGCCGATGGACGTGCATCAGTAGCACTCTATGCTCACGACGGCAAAATTTGGGTTAATCAGCAACAGATGGCAGAACTTTTTGCCACCTCTAAGCAAACAATCAGCTATCACATAATCAATATTCTGAAAGAGAATGAATTAACCGAGAGCTCAGTTGTCAAAGAATATTTGACAACTGCCGCCGATGGCAAGAGTTACAATATCGTTTTCTACTCTCTTGAGATGATAATTGCGGTGGAATATCGTGTTCGTGGCCTGCGGGGAACTCAATTCCGTCAATGGGCAACAAGGCATCTGTCGGAATATCTTGTCAAGGGCTTTGTGATGGACGACGAGAGGCTAAAGAACCCTGATGGACGAATTCATTTTTTCTTGCAGAGTTATGCCCATAATTGGAAACAAATTGTTAACTTTGTAACGAAGATTGGAATAGCAACCATATAAATTAGTGGTTTTTCCTTATCCAACTTCTTAATAATAAAAAACTTAATAAAAAAGGTTACATTTTCACCTTTTTATCTATACTAAAATCAATTAAGAAAAATATTAATATTATGACTGGAAATGAAGAATACCTCTATAATTTTATGGAGGGCAGAAGAAAAAGATTCGTTATTCCTGTATATCAAAGGAATTATAACTGGAAACGTGAGCAATGCAAGAAATTATACGATGACTTAGTTGATGTCCATCGGAACAATAAGAAATCCCATTTCTTCGGGAGTATCGTTTCTGTGAATGATGACAATAAAACGTTTACTATTATTGATGGTCAGCAACGTCTTACCACTGTTTCACTCATTATGATAGCAATGGTCAATGCTGTCAATCATGGAGAGTTTCAAGATGAGAAAGATATCAGAACGAGTAAACGCATTTACGAAGATTTTATCGTGGCTGAGGATGATGATGTGAATAAATTGCGTCTTCGTCCATATAATGATGACAAAGAGGCATTATCTTCTCTTGTGTTTGACCCTGAAGACATGTATAAGAAAGAGTCCAATGTCACTGTCAATTACAGGTATTTTTACGACCGCATTATCAACAACCATGAGCTTACACTTACTGAATTAAGTGATGCCATAGAGAAATTACAGATTATCTCTATTGAATTGAAACCAGATCAAGGTGACGACCCACAACTTATTTTTGAAAGCCTCAATTCTACTGGTCTAGCACTTGAGGAATCTGATAAAATCAGAAATTATATCTTGATGGGTATTCCTGCAGACCAACAGGAACACCTCTATCGTAACTACTGGTATAAGATTGAAAGACTTGCACAAAACAATTTGGAAGATTTCATCTTTAATTTCTTGATGATTCACGCTGGTAAAGTGAAAAGCAATCAGATTTACAAGGCTTTCAAAGATTTCGCAAAAGACAAGAATAACGAAAGTATCTTGTCCAGCTTGCTCAAATATGCAACTATATATAATAAGCTCATCACTCATGATTTTGATGACCCTCAAGCAAACCTTATTAAAGAAAGAATTGATCGACTCAATATTACAACTCCAACACCATTCTTGATGTCTTTCTACAACCTTTATGTTGAGAAACAATGGCCAATAGAAGAATTGCGAAATGTGTTGTCAGTAATTGAAAGTTATCTGCTTCGCCGTACCATTTGCGGCTACCAAACAAATGCTCTGCGAAGTATGTTTGCTGGTTTACATCAGCGAATCATGAAACTAATAGGAACAAATGATATCAGCTACTCATCGGTGATGATATACTTACTCAAAAACATGAGCACAACATTCCCGAATGATGAAATGTTCAAGCAAGCTTTTGGAGAAAGTGCTGTCTATAATTTGCGTCCTTACATTCGTTCCTATATTCTTGACCGTCTTGAGCGCAAGAATAACGCAGAAACAATCAATGTATTCGAGAAGCTTCAGACTGTACAAAAAAACGAGAAACGTTTCTCTGTTGAACATATTATGCCACAAACTCTTAATGAGGCTTGGGTAGGCGAGCTTGGTGGAGATTTAAGCAAGGCGACAACCATTCATGATAAATGGGTTCACACTATAGCAAATCTTACAGTGACAGCCTATAACTCCGAATTGAGTAATTCTTCTTTCACTAAGAAAAAAGAACTTGTCTATAATAACAGTACATTGCATCTCAATAAATTTGTCAGCAACAAAGACCAATGGACTGAGAAGGAGCTTAAAGAGCGTAGAAATATATTAGTGAAAGACGCATTGGAGTTGTGGCAGTATCCCGAAACCGATTTTACCCCTACTACAGCAGTGTCTCAACAAGTGACTCTTGATGAAGATGATTTTGATTTCACCCATAAACAATTGAGTAGCATATCAATTATGGGAGTAGAATTTAAGAAACCGACTTTGGAATGGAAAACGGCAATGATATGGGCGTTAAAACAATTGTTTGACCTTGACCCACAGCCGTTGTTTGAGCTGGCCAACGACAATGTAGAGTCATACATTGTGGGAAGTGAAGTTGATCATAGCACCAAAGTTGCCGATAATGTTTATGTTTATTTAAATACAGACACAAATACCAAGATACGGTTATTGAGGCGTGTAGCAGAGAAATATCACCTCAACGAAGGTGATGTCACTGATGACATTGTGCTAACCCTCAAACCAGAAGAATAATAATTCCTTGTTCAATACTTCTCACTTGATTTAGTCACAATTTCTCTAAAGAATACTGAATAGATTTCGGCGAGTTGCTTATTTTTTGCAACTCGCCGATTACTTTCCGAAAAGATTTGGTTGAGTTAAAAATTGGCGGCATGTTATGACTAAGGGACTTAAAGCATTTAGCTAGTCGACCCTTATAAAGTCGCAACAGGTTGATTATTAACTTATTATAACATCTTGGCTATTGCGTATGTCTGCAAGGTTTTGTAAATTTGCATACAAAATCTTGCAGATTATTATGATAAAGAAGACATACACAAAGCCGTCGCTGTTCGCCTCGTTGGGCGATATGCTCGACCACAGCCACCCCCTCTTCCGCTTGGCCGACAAGATAGAGTGGAGCCGTTTTGAGGAAGCCTTCAGTCCACTGTACTGTAATGAGAACGGTCGCCCGTGCAAGCCAATACGCCTGATGTGCGGCCTGTTGATACTCAAACATGTCCGTGACATCTCCGACGAGTCGGTGGTGGAGCAGTGGAGCGAGAACCCCTACTACCAGTACTTCTGCGGCATGGACGAGTTCACCACATCCGCTCCCTGCGCGTCGTCTGAGCTTGTTCATTTCCGCCACCGCATAGGCGAGAAGGGGATAGAGCTGATACTGGCGGAGAGCATACGCGTCAATGACGACCATGATGACAGGGACACCCACAAGACTGCGTTCATCGACTCGACGGTCCAGGAGAAGAACGTCACGTTCCCCACGGACGCCAAGCTGCTCAAGAAAGTGGTAGACAAGATACTGAAGATAGTAAAGGCCGAGGGGCTCCCTCTGCGTCAGAGCTACAGGCGCACGCTCAAGGCCCTCTACCGTGACCAGCGTTTCCGCAACCACCCGAAGAACTGGAAGAAGGCGCGCAAGGCCGACAGGAGGCTGCGCACGATAGCCGGCAGGCTGCTGCGTGAGCTTCAGCGCAACCTGGGCGACAACCACAAGTATGACGAGCAGATAAACATCTTCATCCGCGTTGTCAACCAGAAGAGGGGCGACAAGAACAAGATCTACTCAATCCACGAGCCCGACGTGCAGTGCATCAGCAAGGGAAAGGACCACAAGAAGTATGAGTTCGGCAACAAGGTGTCGATTGTGCGCTCCATAACAGGACTGATACTCGGAGCTCTCTCGTTCCGCAACGAATATGACGGCCACACGATAGAAGACAGCCTCAAGCAAGTGGAGAGGCTGACTGGACAGAAGATAAGGAACCTTGCGAGCGACAGGGGCTACCGCGGCAAGAAAGAGGTCAACGGCACGAAGATACTCATCCCCGACACGCCGAAAGCAGACGACTCCTACTACAAGAAGCGGAAGAAACGGGAGCTCTTCTGCAAGCGGGCCGGGATAGAGCCGACAATAAGCCACGTCAAACACGACTTCAGGATGGAACGCAACTTCTACAAAGGTGTGTTCGGTGACAACATAAACGTGATGCTCGCTGCAGCCGCATACAACTTCAAAAGAGCCATGAGGCTTCTTTTGCGCCTTGTCGAAATGGCCATATATTGGACAAAAAAACTGGGGACAGCAACAAAATCCATGGATTTTGCAACTGCCCCCATAGGTCTTGACTTGTTCAAAGCCAACTTTTTAAGGGTCGACTAGCTAAGCCCCCAATGTTAAACTTTATCTGCTCTCAATGGAAGAACGACCTCGCAAACTTAACAACATCGAAGTGTGGCCCGTTGAGCAGTTCCTGAAACGTTTATGGAACGATAAGGTTGTTTGACCTTATCCTGAAAGTAGCCCGCACCATCGCCGACCTCGACGGCAGCGTCCAGGTGCGCCAGCCCCACATCATGGAGGCCATCGGCTAGAGGGCAACCTCGACCGCGCCAGCTACTTTAATTTGTAGGGTACCTTAAAGGTTGATTGTTGTTTTTAGTCGTACAGCCATGCTTTGTAATAACGCTTTGAGCATTTAAACACCCTGGTTGCATTAAAAATCTGTCAATGTTGTCATTTTTTTAATGTAACATTTGCTTAATTGGATATATCTCCCTACTTTTGCATAGTAAAAAGTTGTCAATATTGACATAAATTTAATCTAGGCAATGGAAATAAAAAGAGATAAGTATCTCCAGCAACTGATAGAAAGCCGTCAAAATGGCTTTATAAAGGTGATTACTGGAATCCGCAGATGTGGCAAGTCGTACCTGCTGAATGTCTTGTTCTATCACTACCTGTTAGAGAATGGGGTGGCAGATGACCATATCATCCGTGTTGATCTTGAAGACCGCAAGAACAAGGATTTGAGAGATCCAGATGCGATGCTTAAATTTGTACATGATAGAATCAAGGACAAAGAACTATACTACATCATTATTGATGAGGTGCAGTTAATGGATGAGTTTGTGGATGTTTTGAATAGTTTCCTGCATATTGACAAAGCCGACACTTATGTGACAGGAAGCAACTCACATTTCCTTTCATCCGACATACCGACGGAGTTTCGTGGTCGAGGAGAAACTATTCATGTTTATCCTCTATCATTCTCGGAGTTCTATTCTGCTAAAGGCGGAGACAAGCAAGACGCATGGCGCGAATATTATACCTATGGCGGTTTGCCTCTCATTCAGTCTTTTGACACAGAACAAAAGAAGATAAACTACCTAAAGGAATTGTTTGAAACCGTTTATTTGGCAGACATTATTGAGCGACATAACATCAAGAATGAGAATGAAATGCGTGAGCTAGTGCTCATTTTAGCATCATCTATCGGAGCCCCTTGTAATCCTACAAAATTGTCAAACACTTTCAAGAGTGTGAAAAATGTGAAGATTGGCAGTCAAACCATATCAAATTACCTCACTTATTTGCTAGAGTCTTTCTTGTTAAATAAGGCCATACGTTACGACATTAAAGGAAAGAAGTATATCAACACTCTTTCTAAGTATTATTTCACAGACATTGGCCTGAGAAATGCCATTCTTGATATGCGCCAGCAAGAGGAAACACATATCATGGAAAACATCATTTACAATGAACTGAAAACTCGTGGCTACAGTGTAGATGTTGGAATGGTAGAGATAAGGAAGCCCGACAAAGACGGGAAGTGGATTCGCACTCAGCTTGAAGTGGACTTCGTTGCTAATCTTGGAAGCAAGAAGTATTATGTACAGTCTGCCTTATCCATTCCAGATAGGGAGAAAGAGATACAAGAGTCTCGTTCGCTGACAAACATCAATGATTCTTTCAAGAAAGTAATCGTTGTGAAAGACCACATAATGCCTCGCCGAAACGAAGAGGGAATACTAACTATCGGTCTTTTCGATTTCCTTCTCAAAGAAGACAGCTTGGATTTGTAAAACAGGAAAAAATGACAATTGATATGATCCAAAAAACATGATTAGACATTTGACAAAGAGAGTATTTAACATCCCGCACCACATCATGGAAGCCATCGGCTAGAGGGCAACCTCGACCGCTCAAGCTATTTCAACATGTAATGCATAATTCATAATGCACAATGCATAATCACCAATAGGTTTCGTTATATTAACCACAATTCAATTATGGACGAAGACCAAAGAAATATCATAATTTACCGCACCGCCGATGGCAATGCTTCTGTCGCTCTTTTTGCCAAAGACGGCAAAATATGGCTCAACCAGCAGCAGATGGCAGAACTTTTTGCCACCTAGAAGCCAAACATCAGTATGCATATAGCCAATATTCTGAAAGAAAAGGAATTGACTGCCGATTCAGTTGTCAAAGAATTACTTAAGGTGGGTTCTATAAATTCCTAATATGAGAGTTTTATGTTTCGGTCATATTATTTTTCTTTTTGGCATCTTTTGCCTCAAATGCTTGAACTGTAGCTCGCTACTATTTCGCACATTTGAGACATAATCTGTTCAAAAATCTAAAATAATCTGACTCGAGCAATTTATAGAACCCACCTTAAGCATTATTTAAACTTGAATAATTCAGTCCTGGATGGCGAGGCGCAAACCTATCCATATGCTCATGCCATTAGTTTTCCAGCGGGTTGTCAAGCGACAGTCTTTGGCGACATCATCCCACGCGCTGCTTCGCAACATGTTGTTGACTGTGGTCTTTGGGTGTGTTGGATCGACTTGCGCCTCAGGGGTGTAGTCATAGATGTCGTCAAGGCACCACTCGGCGATGTTCCCGCACATATCATAGATGCCCAATTCATTGGGTGCCTTAGTAGCCACCTCATGAAGAACGTTTCCGCTGTTGTCGGCATACCAAGCCACGTCACCAAGCGTATTGCTGCCAGCATAGAGATATCCGTGGCTTAAATTTCCACCGCGGGCGGCAAACTCCCACTGCGCCTCGGTGGGCAGCGTGAAATTAACGCCCGTGAGCTGGCTAAGCCTCTCGGCAAATTCAATACAGTCGTCCCACGACACCCTTCTCACAGGATAGTTATCGCCCATAGAGAACGATGTCTCATCAACTTCCATCACGGCTTTCCATAGGGCTTCGGTGACTTCGGTCTCGCCAATCCAGTAGTCGGAGAGCGTGACTTGATGGGCTGGGCGCTCAAGGTCGTAAGCCTCGGTGTCGTCATCGGCGGCTCCCATCATGAACGTGCCGCCGTCAACTTTTACCATGTTGAATATTACGCCATTCGCCGAGAACACCTTTTTTGCGATAGGTCCTTCGGCTAGGCGCAGGCCGAGAAAATTGTAGCGGTCTTCTTCAGGGTCGAGGCTACCACGTAGTGACACACGGCAAGACCATTCATCGTAATCCCAAGCCCCACCGCGACACACACGTTCATCGCCCGACGCGGGTCCTAGGGGATTGGTCTGCGCATCAGCACTGTAAGTGCCATACCAGTCGCCGCACCACTCGTAAACATTGCCGCTCATGTCGTAGATGCCAAGCTCGTTGGGGGCTTTTGTGGCTACTGGATGTGTAGTCCAATCGGCATTTTCATGAATCCAGGCTACATTATCGGCAGTGTTACTGCCGGCATACTTGTATCCCTTGCTCTGGTTACCGCCACGTGCTGCATATTCCCACTCTGCCTCGGTGGGCAGGCGGAAGTTCTTGCCGGTCATCAGGTTGAGCTTGGTGATAAATTCCTGACAGTCATTCCAACTCACCATTTCAACAGGCATATTAGTGCCGCTGAACCCACTGGGGTTGCTGCCCATAACGGCGGCCCACAGTTCCTGTGTCACCTCGGTCTGACCGATGGAGAAAGAACTCAGTGTCACCTGGTGAGTGGGTCTCTCGTCGCTGGAAGCATCGCTGCCCTGCTCGGCGGTGCCACCCATCGTGAACGTGCCGCCTTCAACCTCCACCATCTTGAATGTAACGCCACCCACGGTGTACTCGGTTATCTCAGGCTCCTGTCCGTTGAGCAGAATGTTATATACCTGCGTCACATCGCCGGCGGTGATGCTGCCGTCGCCGTCAACATCGCCATTGACAAGACTGCTCGTGTCGCCGTTGAGCAGATAGTTGTAGAGAGCTGTCACGTCGGTGGCAGTCACCGCTCCGTCGCCATTCACGTCGCCCTTGAGGGCAGATGCACTAAAAGTGGCAAGCAAGCCAAAAAGCGATAGTAATAATTTCTTTTTCATATTTGATATATTTAGTTGCTATTCTTGTGATAATGATAATACCAGGCGCATACCTTCGAGATTGGCACTTTGTTCATATACCGCATCGGGGTCTTGGCTGTCGCGGTAGTCAACTCGCATGTAGGGTGCGTGGTGCAACAGCCTGCCACCACGCAGCACTCTTTTAGTGCCGCTAGTCGGGCCTTGAGGATTATAAGCAGGCGACACGCTGTAATAAGTGGAGCTGTACCAGTCTTGACACCACTCGGCAACGTTGCCGCTCATGTCGTAGAGCCCTAGCTCGTTAGGAGTCATTTGTGCTACCACACGAGGTGTCCAGTCATTGCCCACGTTGCCCGAGAACCATGCGATAGAATACAGGTCATCACCGCCTGAATATTTATAACCTTTAGAGTGCAAGCCTCCACGGGCTGCAAATTCCCACTCTGCCTCGGTAGGCAAGCGGAAGTTCTTGCCGGTGAGTGTGTTGAGTTTTGTGATAAACTGCTGGCATTCAGTCCAAGTGAGTCCATTCTGGGCTTGCGAGTCATAATAGGATGGACTGAAAGATTCATCCATGACAGCATGCCATAGTCCGTATGTCAGCTCGGTCTGCGCAATGTAATAGTCATCGAGTGTCACACTGTGAGCCGGATGCTCGTGCGATGGGTTCAGGTTATTGTCATTACCCATCGTGAACGTGCCGCCACGCACGAGAATCATGGTGAACTCCACTCCGTTGATATTAAACGTCTCGCTTGTCTTGGGAGCCAGTGCCAAGCGCAGGCCAATATATGATTTTTTCTCATTTACTAATGCGTTGTCGCGGAAGGTGACACGGTTGTAGGACGTCTCATACCATGCCCAGCAACCACCACGAGTTATGCGGGCTTCGCCCGTCTCAGGACCAGTGGGGTCAACTTGCGGGTCGGCAGGATATTGCTCGGCATACCAGTCATAGCACAGCTCCTGCAAGTTGCCGCTCATGTCGTAGAGTCCCAGCTCGTTAGGTTTTTTAGATGCTACAGGATGAGACATACGACCAGAATTGTCATTGGTCCACGCCACCTCGTCCATATTGTTGCTTCCGCTGTAAAGGTATCCATGGCTGTTGTTACCACCGCGGGCGGCAAATTCCCACTCTGCCTCAGTGGGCAGTCGGAACTCGTATCCATCGGGGAGAGTGACCATTTCATTTAGTCTTGCTACAAACTCCTGGCAGTTGTTCCAGCTAACATTCTCAACCGGCAAGAAGTTGCCGCTGAAATTGCTGGGGTTGCTGCCCATTACGGCAGTCCACAACTCCTGTGTCACCTCGGTTTGTCCTATAGAGTAGTTAGATAACGTAACTTGATGAACAGGGAACTCGTCGTCAAGAGCATTGGCATCGCCATCCATGGCTCCCATCATGAACATGCCGCCTTCCACGTCAATCATCTTGAAAGTCACACCTCCCACATTATAAAGCGTGGCGTTGTCGAGTGCGAGGCGGAAGCCATAGTAGTTGGTGGGCGAAGTGGGGGATTGAGCGTTGCGCCCACGCACACGGCAGGTGGGTGATGTGGAGTGGAAAGAACCACCGCGGCACTCAAGCAGTGAGCTGGTGGACAGACTGACGGGGTTGAATTGCGGATCCTCGGTATATTCGTAGAAGCGGTCGCTGCACCACTCTTGCACGTTGCCGCTCATGTCGTAGAGTCCTAGCTCGTTGGGGGCTTTTTGTGCGACAGGGTGGGGCGCATTGCCCGAGTTGCTTTTGTACCACGCCACTTCGTCAATGTCGTTGCTGCCGGCATATTTGTAGCCTTTACTCAGGTTGCCACCTTGAGCTGCAAACTCCCATTCCGCCTCGGTGGGCAGGCGGAACTTGAGTCCGGTGGCCTCGTTGAGCTTAGCGATAAACTCTTCTATTTCGGTTAAAGTGACGTAATAAACTGGTTCGGTGTTGTTGTAATAGTTGGTACCCATCACGGCATCCCACAACTGTCCAGTGACTTCGGTCTGCCCAATGGAATAAGTGGTGAGAGTCACATCGTGGGCTGGATAGTCATAGGCACCGGCGTCACCGATGTTGATTTCCTCGTCGGTTGCACCCATCCTGAATGTGCCGCCATCAACAGTAACCATCTTGAAGGTGACACCATTAACGGTAAATTCTGTGACGATGGGCTCTGGTTCAGGCTCCGGCTCCTGTCCGTTGAGCAGGATGTTATATACCTGCGTCACATCGCCGGCGGTGATGTTGCCGTCACCGTCAACATCGCCGTTGACAAGGCCGCTCGTGTCGTTGTTGAGCAAATAGTTGTAAAGTGCTGTCACGTCGCTGGCAGTCACCGCTCCGTCGCCGTTCACGTCGCCCTTGATAGCCGCAATAGCTATGATGGCAAGTGACAATAAAGTCGCTAAAGTGATGTGTCGTTTTTTCATTTTTATTGATATTTATGTGTGGATAATTTCATCGATAATTTGCAAAATTACACATTTTTCTTGATAAATGCCCATTATCTAGCATAATTAATACTCAAAAAGCTAAAAAAATTTGTGTTCTGCTCAAAAATATGTACCTTTGTAATCGAAAAACCTGTCCTCTTTATAGAGGGTCAGAAATCAAACAAAGACAACAAAAGATGACAAAAAAACAAAAATGCGATTAAGCGAGTCAAAGCTTGAACTTGTTCAAAGCCTTGCAAGCGTGAGCATTTTATTCAAAATTTTATTCTATTGTTGCTTTTTGTTGAGTTAAGATATAGAGTGCTCCGCAACAATAATTAACTATTTACACTCTACTACTAATATTCTACTGAAGCTATGTCACGACGTCGTTACCCTGCCGGAGTGCAGGATTTTGAGAAAATTGTCACCGATGGTTTTGTTTATGTTGACAAGACAAGGTATGTTTATGAGCTAGCCAATAATTGCGGTGACGCGCTGTTCCTGAGCCGCCCCAGGCGGTTTGGGAAGTCGTTGCTATGCTCCACGCTCAAGCACTATTTCTTGGGGCACAAAGAACTTTTTGAGGGTCTTGCGATTGACAGGCTTGAGAAAGATTGGACCGAGTATCCTGTCTTTCACTTTGATATGTCACAATGTAAGAATGACGACCCCGGCGGCGTTAGAGTGTCTTTAAGTTTGTCGCTTAGTATTTTTGAGGAGAAATATGGTATTCCTAAAAACGATTTAGGCTTTGGTGACCGCTTGAAGATGCTAATTAACAAAGCCCATGAGCTTACCGGTCACCGCGCCGTATTGATCTTCGATGAGTACGACTCGCCGGTTCTCAACGTTATCGGCGAGCCCGAGAAGATGAATGCCATCCGTTCCATCTTCAACTCATTTTATGGTCCCGTCAAGAATATGGGCGAGCACCTGCGATTTGTTTTCATTACCGGTGTCACCAAATTCTCGCAGATGTCAATCTTCTCAACAATCAATAACTTGACCAACATTTCAATGCAGGAGAAATGGGAAGCGCTGTGCGGTATCACATCTCAAGAACTTGAGGAGAGTTTTCATCCAGATATCGAGCTTTTAGCCCAGAAAAGAAACATCACCAACGAGCGTGCCCTGCAACTGCTTCGAGACCGCTACGACGGATATCACTTCGGACCCAAGATGGTTGATGTCTATAACCCCTACAGCATTGTCAACGCTTTTAGTGCCGGCGAACTCGAGGACTATTGGTTCACGAGCGGCACGCCGGCGGCACTGATCAAGATTCTTGACAAGTACAACTTCAAGCTCAGCGACATTGAGAACACGCAGGTCTTCCGCCGCACTTTTGACCAGCCGTTCGACAACATGGAGAGTGCGATACCCATCCTCTATCAGAGCGGATATCTCACCATCAAAGACTATGATTTCGAGTCAAACATCTACACCCTCGGCATCCCCAACCAGGAAGTGCATGCCGGTCTTTACAGCACCTTGATGCCGCATTACCTGGGCAGAGACATCAGCCAGAACGAGTCACTGATCATGGCGGTGCGCAAGGCGATGCTCGCCGACGATATAGACGCCGCCCTGACAGCCGCTCAGAGCTATCTGGCGGCGTTGCCCTATAACCTGAGCAACAAAACCGAGCGAGACTTTGAGACGTTGCTGCGGGTGATGTTTGACTGCATAGGCATCGAGACGCGGACCGAGGTGAGGAACGCGCGCGGCCGCTGCGATGTGGTGATGAATGGTCGCAACACAATATATGTGCTGGAACTGAAAATCTCGACTACCGCCACTGTTGACGATGCGCTCGCCCAAATCAACGAGCGAGATTACCTCATCCCTTACTGGAATGACCCTCGTCCCAAAGTAAAAGTGGGTGTAACCGTGAATCCTGACACACGCACTATCGACAACTGGAAGGTGGAGAGGTGAAAACAGTATTGCAGAACTTGGAATTAACTTATTCCGTTTTAAGAATTTATTGTAGAATGATAATGACCTATAAATTATGAAAAAGGCATTACTTTCATTGATAATGGCTGTCATTACCATGTTGATTGCCAATGGTACTGTGATTTATGTAAACGGTAACAAAATCACGGGCACTACCAGTTTTACCACAGGCGGCGGCACTGTCACCTACGATGAAGACACCAAGTTGCTCACCATCGACAACTGCGTCTTCTCTCGCTCTGGAAGCAATAACAATGCCATTGATAATCAGGACGTGACGGGACTGTACATCAGGTTCACGTCGCGGCTGCCTTTCTTCAATGCCTTGCGCGAGAACTCCGACATAGAACTCGTCTCCGAATTGTAGTCCTTGAGCATGCCGTCAATGACCATCTTGCCGCCCGCGAAGGCCGTGATGCGGTTGCGCATAAACTCCACTATCAGCGAGTAGGCGGCTCCGATTCCGCTTAAGAACCTCGTCACCGCATTCTCCGACAAAGCCACGCCGGGATACATCTCGCTCAGGAACGATGTCTCGTAGCGCATCTCCAAGTCGCGGTTGCGCATGTCGCCATACGACGAGCGAAGCAACGCAATCACCAGCAGACGTTTGGCGTCGGCGATGTCCCACACGTTGGCCAGCTCCTGAAGCAGGTCGCCCTTGCACTTATCGTTGAGCGCCACCTCCCCATAGTCCTTCATTTCGACCTCTTTCGAACGAGGAACGGTGCGCTTTTCAACATACTTGCCGTTGACAATCTCGCCAATCGTGCCCAGCTCCACCGGCACATTGCGCCCGTTCACGCGCTTGCACGTGCGCTTGATGACAAGGTATCTCTCGCCCGACTTCTTCACTCTCGTGTTCTTGGGTCTTTCGACCGCCAAAATCTCTGCAGGTATAGCCATAATTATATTGAAATATCGTTAATAAAACATATAGCGCATATACGCTATGCAAAGGTATAAAATAATTCCAAAATAGCAATGAAAAAATCAAGATTTTTTTGAAAAAATCACAAGCCGCTCAATTTTGGCACCACATGAGTGCCCGACAAACGTAAAAACGGCCGACATCTCACGATATCGGCCGACGAATCAGCGGTTTATAACCGCTTTTATATAGTGGTCAAATCTGCGGTTTTTTTATTAACTATATCAATCGCCAGCGTGAGCACCACAAAGAACAGACTTTTGAGCAGGAGTACAAAGAGATGATAGATCGCTTAGGGCTGGAGTGGAATGATTATAGGCTCACATGAAAAGCCTGTGGTGGAAGTTCCTCTTCGAGGCACTTTT
>CALDIG010000302.1 GCA_937904375.1 uncultured Prevotellaceae bacterium | reverse complement strand
GAAAAGGCCGAACTCAAGGAAGTTCTTCTCAAAAACCTCAACGAGATTATCAATGCAATAACTATTAAGTAATTAACAAGAAGATTCGATTTATGAAAAAGTTATTTTTAATGCTTGCCGTTGCAGGCCTCATGGCGTCCTGCACAGGCAATGGAACCACCAGCGGCAGCACTAGTGGCAGTGGCAGCATCAGCGGCAGTGTGAGCGGCAGTGGCGAGGCTAAGGATGCCGAGAAAACTGAGGCCAAGGCCGAGAAAGACACCATCAAGGGTCCTGTGACCATCGACAACCCCTCTTGGACAGTAGATGTGCCCGAAGGGTGGTACGTTGCTGGCGAGAACAAGGGTAGCTCTCAAAAGAGTGGCTCCTACGTGCGTCTGCAACCTCTCGAGAGACCACAGGGCGTGTTTGGCATCACTGAAGTGAAAATCAACTCTTATCCCTACAAGAGCAACACCGTGGAGCAGTCTCAAAACACCTTCAAGAGCGCGTTTAAGGTTGATAATCCTGTAAAGGGTCAGGAAACAATAGGCGGCATGAAGTTTGCCAAGCTCGTGAAGCCCGCCGAGAAGTCAACAAATTGTCCTCTCACCCACCTGTCAGCACCCCTCACCCCCGAGGGCAATATCACCATCGAGGTGTTTGGCTACGACATCAAGGACCCCGTCATCAAGGGTATGCTCGACAGCTTCAAGCTCAAGCCCGCCGAGGCCGAGGCGAAGTAACATCTTTTTAAAAAATTAGTCACGCAAAAAAGTGGCGGAGAAGAACTGCGACAGCAGCAGTGCCCTCCGCCACTGTTTTTTGATAGAATGCTCACACTCGCAAGGCTACAACAGTGCCGACATCGCCATGATGTTGCGCACCATGGACTGGACCGAGCTTTTCCTTGACCGCGACGACCAGAGCCGCCTCACGCTCAGCGACCGCCAACTGATTCAGGTGACCCCTTAATGCAATTTTGTTTTTTCAAGAAAAATGAGTAAATTTGCACGTTAATATTGAGAAATAACCTAAAAGATAATTAAAGAATGAAGAAAATCTTTACTTTTTTGATGATTGCATTGGCAGCATTTAGTGTCAATGCTGCAGGAGTTATGATTTGTGGAAAAGTTTATAATGAGAATAGTTATCAACTTATAAATCAGGAACTCACTGATGCTGGATATTTGAAAAGCGGTAGTGTGGCCTATGATCCTGTGAACTACAAATTGACACTCAACAATGCTGATATATTGTGCGATAAAACTATTATTGAGACCTATCAGCTTGAGGAACTTGAGATAGAGGTGATAGGTAATTGCACACTCAAAACTAAAAAAGAAGGTAATGAGAATGTGGATAATGGACTCAGCTGTATAAATGTCACAGCCGCTAGTAGCAAGCCAATGACTATTGATTTCACTGGCAATGGATCGCTGAAAATGACGTCAACTAACATTGCTTTCTTTGCTTTCAACCGATATAGCGTGCAATACAAGTTTGACGGTCCCGATGTCATCATTAAATCGGCCCGCGGCATTTGGTCAACCAGTGTTTATCGTGTAGCTTATAAAATGAATGCCGGCTCGTTGAAGATTTGGAGCGACTTTGGAGCCATCGACCACGCTTTCAATATGGATAATGGTGTGTATGGCACAATGTCGTTTGCCCCAGGCATTAAAATCTTGGAGCCTTATGATGGCTACTGGGATTGTGTGTTGCCAAAAAATGGCTATGCGCAGATAAGACACTTTGCTGGTGAGGCCAAGACAGTGAAGATAGGCAACACCTACGACCTCAAGGTTGGCGGAGTGCAAGTTACTACGCAAAACTGCAATGACATCCTGGGTGATGGCAAGGTCTCTTACTTTCAGACAAATAACTTCTTGACTTTGAACAATGCCACAATTGAGGACGAGTATCAGGTCATCGTCAGCGACATCCAGTGGCTGAAAATCAGGATTGCTGGTTACAACCGTCTCATCACTCATCACAACACCTATGGTATAGATTTAACAGAGTGTGATGGCGTGGCAATTGAAGGCGCAGGCAATGGAGTGGAGAATGACGTGTTGTCGATGGAATCGAGTGTCAATCAAATGGGCATAGGTTACTTTACCCATAAGAAAGGCGAACCTGCCCAAACCTACATCCGCAACTGCTCTATCACAATGCCCGGTGGTGAGATTCAGAACGAGGACAATGACTGCGCGCTCACTATAGAGAACGCTTATATCCATTTAGCCGACGGTTACATCAGCACACCGCCAGCGCTCACCCTCAACAATTGCTACATCAGTAACCCCGTGGGAGGACATGTTGGTAATTACGGTGAGATTTGTGCCAACGGCAGCAACGGCATGTTCTGGGGAGAGATTGAAATTAAGCCTGGTACAGCACCCACACCCTTCGTTGTGGGCGACGTTGACGGCGACGGTGTGGTCACTGCTAGTGATGTTACAGCACTTTATAACTACTTGCTTAACAATGACGATAGCGGCTTGGTAAATGGAGACCAGGATGGTGATGGCAGCATCACCGCCGGCGATGTGACATTGATTTATAATATACTTTTGGGAAACTGATATAGGACTTGTGATGAGAAAAACGGTACTGGCATTGTTGGCGTTGCTGTTGCTTGCATCACCACTAGCGGCGCAGAACACCGACAGCGTGCCAGGCCGCAAGAAAGTGGCAGTCGTGCTAAGTGGCGGCGGTGCTTTGGGTGCCATTCATGTGGGTGCGCTCAAAGTGCTTGAAGAGGCGGGGATTCCTGTCGATATGGTGGTGGGCACCAGCATGGGAAGCATCGTGGGAGCACTTTACAGCGTGGGATATGACAGCGACGACATCGCAAAGATGTTCCGCACTATGGTCTGGGCAGAGCTGTTCCTTGACCGCCATGCTCAGCACCGCTGGCAGCCTGATATGTGGCAACCTGCACGTTCTTGATATGCGAGATATTGTCAAGCGGCTTCAGTGCCACCACCAGGATGATGGTTGAGCAGTTGGGGTTGGCGATGATGCGGCGGGGAGCGTTGAGGGCGTCGTCGCCGTTCACCTCGGGCACCACCAGTGGCACGTCGTCGTCCATGCGGAACGCGCTGCTGTTGTCAATCATGATGCAGCCATACTTCGTTATAGTCTCGGCATACTCGCGTGCCGGTCCGCGGCCCATCGACACAAAGGCGATGTCGATGTCACGGAAGTCGTCGTTGTGTTGCATCAGCTTCACCACATGGTCCTTGCCACGGAAGGTAAAGATGCGGCCCGCGCTGCGCGCCGACCCAAACAATACCAGCTCGTCAACAGGGAAATTCTGCTCATCGAGCACTCGCATAAACTCTTGTCCCACAGTGCCACTAGCGCCAACTATCGCTACTTTCAATTGAATTGCTAATTAATTTTGATTCTCGCTACAAAGTTATAAACTATTTGTATAAATAGCAAGTTACGTGCCACAAATTGCTTGGGCGAGGGCGTTGAGTTCACGACATTGTGCTCCTGTCAATTCTTTTTGGGTGTCTTTTAGCTGTGGTGATACTAGCAAGAGGTTGCCATTGGCACAAGCATCAAAAAGCCTTCCAGGCGGCTTGTCTTTGCTAGAATATTTCTGCTTAGTGGGAATGATGATGGGGAAGCCAGCATCAATAGCGCGGTTCATAATGGTTTTCTCTCCTGGGCTAATGCCTGGAGTCACTATCACATAGCCTTGCTCTGCTAAATCTAATATCTCCTTCCATTTTTCTTCTATCTGTTCTTTGGTGAGCTTTCTTGAGCATTGCACCTGCACTTTTAACGGGTAATTAAGCAAAAACTGGTTGCCAATGGTAGTGGCTTCATAGCCGGCAATCGTCTGTTCAGAATGACAAGTGAAATAATCAGGGCAGTGGCGTTTAATCCATAGTCGCCGAGGGTTGTCATGCACATAGTTAATCATGTTTTGCAGTTGACCTTTGCCTTTCAGAATACGGTCGTGGTAGCTCTTTTCCCATAGTGGAAGTGACAGTTCCTCGTTGGGCGCTGTTGTAGGTGTGGGCTGAGGCACTGCCTCAGCCTTCTCTGACAACCGCCTCACCGCACGGTTGCATCCAATTTTAAACCCGTTCACAATCTGTCCCAAGTGCTGGGGAATGTCCTCAGTGACGTAGAGAATGCCGTGGATATGGTCGGGCATCAGTTGATAAGCGATTACTTGCACCTTGGGGTAGTAATGCTGGATGTCGCGCAAAGCCAGTATCACATTCTTCCCCAATTCGCTAGGCTCTACCCAAGGCTGCTGGTGTTGCTCGTCACTGCCGTGAAGAGTTCCCAAAACCGCTTTTCGTTGTTCTGTGCACAGGGTGATCATGTATATGCCCCTGCCTCGATAGTCATGCGAAGCTTTGCGCTGAAGCATATTGTGCTTCAGTGTTATTTCAGGATGCTGTTTAATCCATTCAAGCCTCTGTGATAAACGTTTTTCGTTCATGTTTTATTTTTTTCTTCTGCAAAAATAGTGATTTTTATCCTGAAAAGAGAAAAATGAGTATCTTTGTACGTTTTATTGGAATACAAACCTATTAAATAGAATAACATTATGAAGAAACTATTTACTTTTTTGATGATTGCGCTCGCGGCATTCAGCGCCAGTGCCAGTGCCAGTGAAGTGGAGTACTACACTCTAGGGATTTGTGGTATGCAAATTGACAGCTACCTTGCTCAGACTCAGAACCTCACTCGGATACTTACCGAGCAAGGCTACTTGCAAAGTGGAACAGTGGGTTTCGACCCACAGACCTTTAAACTCACGCTCACCGATGCGGTGATTTCATGTCCGAATCACATTATATTCATCAGTACTCATGGTTATAGTGGTTATACCGAAGTCACCAGCCTTGAGATATCGGTGAATGGTAATTGTGTGCTTGAGACCGATGCCAGCAACAGCAATATCAGTTGTATAGAATCGCTTGGTAATGTGACGACTACTCAGGACTTCATCTTCACAGGCGACGGAACACTCACCATGACATCGGGCAATATAGCATTCTTGACAACTAACAAGAGTAGGGTGCTCTACCGCTTCGATGGTCCCGACGTTACAATAAACGGCGGCAATTATGGTATTTATTCAACTAATACATACAACGTCAAATATGAGATGCTTAAAGGTACTGTCACTGTTGATGGCAGCCGTCTTGCCATCTGGAATTTCTTTAATTACGGTACCGGAATCGCAGGAGAGATGGAGTTTGGCGAGGGCATGGAAATCATTGAGCCCGAAGGCGGGCACCTTGTGTTTAACCCCACGATGTACAGTGGCGGTGTGATGATTCAGGACGGAAACAACACAGCTGCCAAGCATGTCAAGATTGGAGTTAGCACCTATCCACTCACTGTTGCCGGTGTGCAGGTGACCTCCAAGAACCGCGACGATATCCTGGGCGACGGTAAGGTGACCTACAATCCCGAGACCAATACCTTGACCCTGAACAATGCCACCATTACCGCTGAGCGTTGTATCATCTCCAACATCCCCGGCCTCAAGATTGCCGTTCAAGGTGAGGTCACAATCACGTCAACTCGTCATGCTTCTTCAGCGATATTATTCAATAATAGCGATGATGTCGTGATTGAAGGTGTCTCATCACAGGGCGAGTACGCTAAGCTCAATATCAATGTACTCGATGGAAACTATGTGACACCTGCCATCTACTTTATAAGTAAATATGGTGGCGATGAACATCGAGCCTTCATCAAGAATATTGATATCAATATGGCAGGTAATGCCTATATAGGTTCAGAAAATTGGGACGAGTGCCTTACTGTTGATAATTCAAATATCATATCTGAAGCCCCTTATGGCGAGTTCTACGTGATTAATGATGTGCAACTTGTTAACTGTTATGTTGCACTGCCCGAGGGAGGATACTTCAATAGGGGGCAGTTATGCAATGCTCAGGGCCAGCAATACCATGGACCCTATCAAATACTGCGGTCCCCAGTGGTTGCTGTTCCCGGTGACGTGAATGGCGACGGTCAGGTTACTGCCACCGATGTGACGTTGCTCTACAATGTGATGCTCAACAATGATTATGAAGGTGTGGTTAATGGTGACCAGGATGGCGACGGCAGCATCACCGCCGGCGATGTGACTGTAGTCTATAATGTCATTTTAGGAAATTGAAAACGGCAAATTTTCGTTATCCCTAAAATTGAGTCCACTATAAAAAACAATGAATTAAACTAATTTCAACGAATTTTAGTTTTTTTGATATTCAACTTGTTGGATTTGTCTTCATTCGTTGTTTTGTTTGATTTAACCATTGCGGGCACTTTTTAAAGTGGACTTAAAGCTCAAGTTTCTAAAGTTCAGACTTTAGAAACTTGAAGCTGTTTATTATTTGTACTTGTCGCGCAGGTTGTAGATTGCCTCGTAGATGGTGCGGTCGGCGTCGGTGAGGGCTATGCCTCGGCGCGACATCACGCGTTCGGCGGTGGCGAAGAAGGTGTCGAGTTTCACGTTTTTGAAGCCCGCCGTGTCGCTGCCTTCATGGAAGGAACCCACGAAGGGCCGTGGGAATCCTGCTCCGTGCAGGTTCACGCCCACACCCATCACCGTGCCGGTGTTTATCATGCAGTTGACGCCCGTCTTGCAGTGGTCGCCCATGATCAGTCCGCAGAACTGCCGCCCGGTGCGCATGAATCGCTTGCTGGCGTAGTTCCACAGCTTCACCTCGCTGTAGTCGTTCTTGAGGTTGCTGGCTGTGGTGCCGCCGCCAATGTTGCACCACTCTCCAATCACGGCATTGCCTAAGAACCCGTCATGCGCCTTGTTGCTGTAGCCCTGCATCACCACGTTGGCCACCTCGCCGCCCACCTTGCAATAGGGTCCGAAGGTGGTAGCGCCATAGATTTTGCAGCCCATCTTAGCCACGGCATGGCGGCAAGCGGCAAATGGTGCCCTGATGCATGCGCCCTCCATCACCTCGGCGTCGGCGCCAATGTAGATGTGCCCCTCGGTGGTGTTGAGAAATGCTCCCTCCACCTTAGCCCCCGGCTCGATGAATATCCTCTGCTTGTCGCCAATGACGGTACACGACTTGGAGATGGGCTGCGACTTGCGGCCGGCGGTGAGACGCTCAAAGTCGAGCTCCATGGCCGCGGCGTTCTGCTCAAAGATGTCGTAAGGGTAGTGGAGCATGATGGGCTTTGCCGCGGGGTGTGTCACGTTGGTGAAATGACGGTTGTCGAAGTCGCGTGCCGCGCCACGGAAGGCTATCAGCTCCTCGCCGAGCATCAATGCCTCGCCGCTCTTGAGTGCCAGCACCTGCTTCACCATCTCTGGGTTGGGCAGCACATGACCAGCAATCATCAGGTTGGCGCGTCGTGCCACCAGTGGGAATTTAGCTTTTAGGTAAGGTGTGGTAAGGAACGAGTAAGTCATCTTCTCGTCGCCAATGGCGGCTTTCCACTTGCTGGCGATGGTGGTGATGCCGCACCGCAGCATTGCAGTAGGGCGTGTGTAGGTGAGAGGCAGCAGGTTGCGGCGCACCTCGTTGTCGTCGAAGAATATAATATTGCTCATAACTCTATTATTTGCAAAAATACTGTTTTAGGGTGCAAAAATAGCGGTTTTTTCATTATAAACGAATAATTTTTACTAATTTTGTGCACAAAATAGCGTCTTGTCTTGTTGCGTTGATAACGCAACAAGCGGGACAGGGATATATAATGCAGCGAGAAATATATAATACAGCGATATTATATATAATAAGGTGTAAACGAGAAATGGAATTTCGGGAACTTGAAATCAAGGGTGTGTGGCTAATCAAGCCACAGCGCTTCGGCGACAGTCGAGGATACTTCAACGAAACGTGGAAGCAGGGGGAGTTTGAGGCACATGTGGGCAAAGTGAACTTTGTCCAGGACAATGAGTCGCTCTCGAGTCACGGCGTGCTGCGAGGCCTGCACTTGCAGCGCGGAGAATGGAGCCAGGCCAAGCTGGTGCGCGTGTCGCAGGGTAGGGTGCTCGACGTTGCCGTTGATTTGCGCTCGGGCAGTCCCACATGGGGCAAGCATGTGGCAGTGGAGCTCACGCACGAGGGTGGTGAGCAGCTCTTCATCCCTCGCGGCTTCGCCCACGGCTTTGTGGTGCTGAGCGAGGTTGCTCAGTTCCAGTACAAGGTCGATAACGTGTATGCCCCTCAAAGCGAAATGACAATAGCCTTCGATGACCCCGATTTGGGCATCGACTGGGTGATAGACCCCTCCGAAATGTTGCTAAGTGAGAAGGATCAGACCGGCGACGGCAACATCACCGCCGCCGACGTTACAGCAGTCTATACCGTGATGATGACCCAATAGATTGAAATCATTTTTTAATTAACCTCAAAATATTACAGTTATGAACAAGAAAGTCTTACTCCTATTACTCATGGCCACCATATCCATGACGGTGAGTGCCGCGACGAAGTATGAAATCAACATCGCCGGTGTGGAGGTTGACAGCGACAATGCCAGCTACATCACCGGTGGCGACATCACCGGCGGCTATGGCGTGTATAACGCGTCGAGCAACACGCTCACGCTGTATAACATGACAATCTATCGCACTGGCCAGGACAAATATGGCATCCACAACCGCAAGTGCGACAACCTGAAGATAGTGTTCAGCGGTAGCTGTAGCATAAGGACTGCCGACAATGCGCTGAAGCTCGAGCGAGCCACCACGCTTAATGCGGCATCGGGCAGCAGCACTCTGTTCTATAGCTCGGCCCGCATCTGTGCCAACCTGAAAAGCTACACCTACTACATCACCGGCAGCGGCACGATGCGTTTTGAGGCCAACCAGTCGGCCTACGAGGCCATCAAGGGCGACGGCACCGGCTCGACCAAGGTGTATTTCCAGGGCGCGAAAGTGACAGCCTACAGCAATCAGCGGTCGGCGCTGAGCTCGTTTGCGGCCTATCTGCAAAGCGGCACCGACCTCACCATTGAGGGCAACGGGTCGAATGCGAGCGTGAGCAGCGTGTCGATGTCGTTCTCGGGCAACACCACCATCCTGGAGCCTTACGGGGCCTACTACAGCAGCAACTCGGTGTATAACTCGTCGGGCAGTCAAATCACGGGCGGAAACATCTACATCAGCGACAACTATGCGTTGCTGATCAACAGCGACAACTTCCCCAATGCCAACTTCCGCAGCGCATTGCTTGCGCTCTATCCCAAAGGCTACCTCACCACAAGCCAGCTGCAGAACCTCACCTCGCTCAACGTGAGCGGCAAGAGCATCAGCAGCCTCACTGGCGTGGATAAGCTCACCTATCTCACCACCCTCAATTGCAGCAGCAACTCACTCACCTCGCTGCCCACGCTGCCCACGTCGCTGACCACACTCAACTGCAGCAGCAACCAGCTCACCTCGCTGCCCACGCTGCCATCGTCGCTGCAGAGCCTCAACTGCTCGGGCAACAAATTTAGCGGCACATTCACGTTGACACATCACTACGGCCTAAAATCGCTCGATATCAGCAATAACCCGAACCTCACCGAGCTTGAGTGCTTTAGCAATTCGCTCACTTCGCTCAACGTGAGTGGCTGCTCGGCAATGACCACGCTCAATTGCGGCAGCAACCAGCTCACCTCGCTGCCAACTCTCCCGAACAGCTTGAAGGTACTATGTTGCCATTGCAATCAGCTCACCTCGCTTCCCAACTTGCCCAGCGGCATTCAGGAAGTGTATGCCTATGAGAATAAGTTCACCACGCTGTCCATCAGTGGAAAATCGAGCTTGACGTTGCTTAGTGTGGAAAATTGCCCCTTGCTTACCACGCTGGAATGTTACAATAATGCCTTGACCTCGCTAACATGTTATGGCTGCACAGTGTTGAAGACACTGGATTGCCATAGCAACCAGCTCACGTCACTCTCCACGAGTGGCTGCTCGTCTCTCATCACTCTCAACTGCGCCAGCAACCAGCTCACGTCGCTGTCCACGCTTCCCACCAGCTTGCAGACCCTCAACTGCTCGGGCAACCAGCTCCAGTCAATGCCCTCGCTGCCTGCCGGGCTGACCAGTCTTGATTGCACTTCCAACCAGCTCACTTACCTGTTGTTGCCTGATAATATTGAAACTCTGTATTGTGGAAACAATAAGTTCAGCGATTTCAATGTGTCAGGAAAGACGAAACTTAAAACTCTCAGTGTGCAAAACAATGCTAACTTGACCACGCTCAACTGCTACACTAATGCCTTGACGTCGTTGAACTATTCGGGCTGCACGGCGTTGAAGACCCTGGATTGCGCCAACAATAAGTTGACTTCGCTTGGTTCCGTACCAACCTCGGTGACGAAATTCAACTGCTCGGCCAACCAGCTCACCTCGTTGCCCTCGCTGCCCAGCGGCTTGCAGGAGCTGGAATGTGCTGCCAATCAGCTCAGCTCTCTCACGGTTCATGGCCTAAACTCTCTCTCCCGGCTTGTGATCTACAACAACCAGATTAAGGGTGACTATATGGGAATGCTTATCAGTAGCCTGAGAACCATTCCGGCAGGAAGCACTGGCACCTTATTAGTGCTTGGAGGCAGTGGAGAGGGCAACGTCATCACTGGAGCTCAGGTAAACACCGCCCGCGACAAGCGCTGGTATCCCAAGAAGATGGTCAACGGCGAATGGGTTGACATTCCCGGTGCCGACGTTGTGGTGCCTGGCGACGTCAACGGCGACGGCACAGTGACAAGTGCCGATGTTACAGCCCTCTACAACTACCTGCTCAGCGGTGATGATAGCGCTATCGTCAACGGCGACCAGGGTGGTGATGGCGAAATCACCGCCGCCGACGTGACCATAGTATATACCATCATGCTGGAAAGCAAGAAATGACGCCGCATGCACAGCTAGCGGTCACGCAGCTGTGAAATAACAAAAAAACAACACACCCATGAGTATAACAAAAATGGGTGTGTTGTTTTTTCCATAAGTCCACTTTTTTAAAAAACGGCGAATTTTGCGAATTTTACTAATTTTTTCTACGCAATTCTTTAACGGCGAATTATGCGAATTAAACTAATTTTTTTTGCTGCTGAAAATAAGGGCTTTAATTATTTGTTTTGCTTGCTTTTGACACTACTGACACTCAAGTTTCTAAAATGAGGTTACAACCTCAATATCAGCGTTATATAAACAACTCACACAACTGAATAACAACTAAAACAACAAAAGAAGACAAACCCATCAAGCTGAATATCAACAAAATATAATTCGTTGTAATTAGTTTAATTCGTGTGCTTTTTTTTTAGTGGACTCAGCTGTCTAAGAATAATTTTTTAACTTTTTTGTCATGTGCTAAAGGTGAGGTGCTAAAAGTTTTGTAACTTTGCAGCGGTAATCGATTTTTAAAACTGCTTATATATAATAATAGGTGTAGCCGATTAATGACGGCTGCACGCAACATTGAGGAGATGGAATTTCGGGAACTTGAAATCAAGGGTGTGTGGCTCATCAAGCCACGGCGGTTTGGCGACAGCCGGGGCTACTTTAGCGAGACGTGGAAGCGAGGGGAATTTGAGGCTCATGTGGGCAAGGTGAACTTTGTGCAGGACAATGAGTCGTTTTCTACTCGCGGTGTGCTGCGGGGGTTGCACCTGCAGCGTGGCGAGTGGAGCCAGGCCAAGCTGGTGCGCGTGTCGCAGGGTAGGGTGCTCGACGTTGCCGTTGATTTGCGCTCGGGCAGTCCCACATGGGGCAAGCATGTGGCAGTGGAGCTCACGCACGAGGGTGGTGAGCAGCTCTTCATCCCTCGCGGCTTCGCCCACGGCTTTGTGGTGCTGAGCGAGGTTGCTCAGTTCCAGTACAAGGTCGATAACGTGTATGCCCCTCAAAGCGAAATGACAATAGCCTTCGATGACCCCGATTTGGGCATCGACTGGGTGATTGACCCTTCCGAAATGTTGCTAAGTGAGAAGGATAAGAGTGGCGTAAGGTTAAATGAAGTTAAATCTTTAGGGTTTTAAGTAAAAAGCCACTTTTTATAAACTCCCTGAAATCTACCAAGTTAGGTGGTTTCGGGGAGTTTACATTATATAATAAAACGCTTTTGTGAGGGGTTTGCGGGCTTAAAAATATTTGGTTATTAGCCAATTAGTTAGTAACTTTGCATCGCTTTTTGGGCAAAAAGCGTCCTATGACTTTGGCTAAATCACTGATTTAGTGAGAGATGAATAGGACTGCGCAATTCCCAAAGGGCATTTTAGAAACTAAGTAATAATTTAAAATTCAAACAAAGTAAAACTAAACTAAGATGCCAACAATTCAGCAATTAGTAAGAAAAGGTCGCACTTCACTGGAGAGTACCAGCAAGTCGCCTGCTTTGGATTCTTGCCCACAGCGTCGTGGCGTGTGCGTGCGTGTTTACACCACCACCCCCAAGAAGCCAAACTCGGCTATGCGCAAAGTTGCACGCGTGAGATTAACTAACGGAAAAGAGGTGAACTCTTACATTCCCGGCGAGGGTCACAACCTTCAGGAGCACTCCATCGTGATGGTTCGCGGTGGTCGTGTGAAAGACCTCCCTGGTGTACGTTACCACATCGTTCGCGGCACACTCGACACTGCCGGTGTAGCAGGCCGCACCCAGCGCCGCTCGAAATATGGCGCCAAGCGTCCTAAAGCTGCCAAGAAGTAAAGCAGACCAATTTTTACTAGAAAAAAGACAAAAAATTTAGAAACTTAGTTTTTGATTATTGGATTGATTTATTTGGGTTGAGTAAATGGCCGAAGAGTCGGCCGTTGAAGAACAAAGAAGCAAACAACCAAGCGGACAAAAACTACAATTATTAAAAAAAATGAGAAAGGCTAAGCCAAAGAAAAGGATCATTTTGCCCGATCCTAAGTTCGGTGACGTGCGAGTTTCGAAATTCGTCAATCACCTGATGTTAGATGGTAAGAAAAACACTTCTTACCGCATCTTCTACAACGCCCTCGACCTCGTGGGTGGCAAGATGAAAGATGCTGAGAAAGCTCCTCTTGAGATTTGGAAAGAGGCCCTAGAGAAGATTACACCCCAAGTGGAGGTGAAATCTCGCCGTATCGGTGGCGCTACATTCCAGGTTCCTACTGAGATTCGCCCCGACCGCAAGGAATCTATTTCGATGAAAAACATGATCAATTTCGCACGCAAGCGTGGCGGCAAGACTATGGCCGACAAGCTCGCTGCCGAGATTATGGACGCTTACAATGAGCAAGGCGGCGCCTTCAAGCGCAAAGAGGACATGCACCGCATGGCTGAGGCTAACCGCGCATTCGCTCACTTCAGGTTTTAATTGAGAAAAAAGGAATCATAGAGATGAAAGCTGACGAAAATCTGAAGATGACGCGTAATATCGGTATCATGGCTCACATTGATGCCGGTAAGACTACTACTTCAGAGCGTATATTGTTCTACACCGGCCTTACACACAAAATAGGTGAGGTGCATGATGGTGCAGCTACTATGGACTGGATGGTCCAGGAACAGGAGCGAGGCATCACCATCACCTCGGCCGCTACCACAGCTTTCTGGAACTATGATGACAAGAAGTTCAAAATCAACCTAATCGACACCCCAGGACACGTTGACTTCACCGTAGAGGTGGAGCGCTCGCTGAGAGTTCTCGACGGTGCCATCGCCACTTTCTGTGCCGTGGGAGGCGTTGAGCCTCAGAGCGAGACAGTGTGGCGTCAGGCCGACAAGTACAACGTGCCACGCATCGCCTATGTCAACAAGATGGACCGTGCCGGCGCCAACTACCTTGAGGTAGCCCGCCAGCTGCACGACGTGCTTGGCGCGAACCCATGCCCCATCGAGTTGCCAATCGGTGCCGAGGAGAATTTTAAGGGCGTTGTTGACCTGGTGAGGATGAAAGCCTTATACTGGCACGACGAGACTATGGGCGCAGAGTACTCAGTAGAGGAAATCCCCGCCGAGATGCTCGACGAATGCCAGCAGTATCGCGATGAGATGCTAGAGAAGATTGCCGAGTTTGACGAGAACTTGATGGCAAAATACTTCGACGACCCATCCACCATCACCGAGGCCGACATCAAGAACGCGCTGCGCACCGCTACTTTGCAGATGGAAATCGTGCCAATGCTGTGCGGCAGTTCGTTCAAGAACAAAGGCGTGCAGCCACTGCTCGACGCGGTGTGCGCCTATCTGCCCAGCCCCGAAGATGCCGACGAGGTGACAGGTCACGCCATTGGTGACCCCGACAAGCAGGAGGCACGTCGCCCCCTCTTTGAGGAACCCATGTGCGCCCTCGTGTTCAAGATTGCCACCGACCCCTATGTGGGACGACTCGTGTTCTTCCGTGTTTACTCGGGTCAAATCGACGCCGGCAGCTATGTCTTCAACTCGAGGTCGGGCAAGAAGGAGCGCATCTCGCGCTTGTTCCAGATGCACAGCAACCACCAGAACCCTATGGAGACCATAGGCTGCGGTGACATTGGCGCTGGAGTGGGCTTCAAGGACGTGCGCACCGGCGACACCCTGTGCGACGAGAAGCATCCCATCGTGCTGGAGGCTATGGAC
>CALDIG010000301.1 GCA_937904375.1 uncultured Prevotellaceae bacterium | reverse complement strand
GCGGCAGCTTTATGTAGCCGGGAGGTAGCATAAATCTACTTTAGAAACTTAAGTACAACCACTATCAACAACAAAACTTGGTATGTGATTCCCATCTCAGCTAATTCCACTATGTATATCCTAAATAATGGAAGTGGCTCACAAACTGGCAATCTGTCGGCATCCAGCGATGTGTATTTGGAATATTCCGGTGGAACCAGTGCAACTGATGTCACCGATGAGAATGCGCCTGCCACATGGACTGTTGCCGGCGGAAGTGCAGCATTGTTTGGAACCACTTGGGACACAGGCAATACTGCCAATGATATGACCACCACCGATGATATGAACTACACATGGTCAAAGGAGAACGTGGAATTATCATCTGGCACAATAGAGTTTAAGGTGTGCAAGAATCACGGATGGACAACATCCTATCCCGATAACAATTATCAACTTGCCATTCCCAGTAACGGCACCTACAATGTGACCATTACCTTCAACAGCAGCACCAATGCCGTCACTGCCACCGCTACCGCAGTGCAGACTACCCCTGATGTGTATTACGTGCGCGGTAGTCTTGAGGCGTTCTTTGGCAGCAGTTCTTGGGATAATAATGATAACGTGATGACTACTACCGATGACACCAACTACACTTGGACTTCGGGACAGGCAACACTCTCGCAAGGCGATGCCGTTGAGTTTAAAGTGGTGAAAAATGGCAGCGAGTGGATTGGCGACAACGGTAGCAACATCACTTGCACAGCCGACCAAAACGGCATTTACACTCTAACCGTGACCTATACCGTTGGCGACGTGCCAGTGGGTACTCTCAACTTGATAGAGGTTATTCCCGATAGCTACTATGTAGTGGGCGAGCCTACTGACGTGTTCCCCAGCGGATGGAGTATTGGCGACTCGCAGCTGATGACAGCTAACGGCACAACATGGACTTGGACAAAGAGCCCTATCACCCTCGCTTCAGATGCTACCATTGCCTTTAAGGTTAAGAAGAAAAGCGGCAACAACGAGACGTGGATTCCTAGCGGAGCCAATATCACCGTAAGCCCACAATATGGAGCTGGTGATTACACTCTCACTATTACCTATGTGGAGGAGGCAGAGACACCTACAGCCACTCTTACACCACTCTTTGCTACTACTCCTGTATTCTCACCTGCTGCAGGTACTTACGACTGCAACCAGAATGTGACAATTACCGCAGCCAGCGGCACTATATACTACACCACCGATGGCAGCGACCCCGAGACCAGTTCGACCCGCATGGCATATACTGCTCCCATTCCGCTGCACCATGAGGACAACTTCACATTCAAAGCCGTGACAGTCGATGGCACCAATGTGAGCGCTGTAGCTACCGCCGAATACACCATCAAGTATGCCAACATCTACCTCTTTGGCTCGGTGGGCAAGCAGCACACTTGGCTCTACTCCTACACCAACCCCGAACTCACCACCAGCGACGGTATCAACTATTATGGTGTTTATGACATCTTGAATATGCCCGGCTACACCGACCGCACGGGAGCCGGTCTCTTCATGCTCACCACTGGCTTTGGCACTACCTGGGAGACTACTCAGCAGTATATGATTGGTGCGACAGGTGGTAGCAATTTCTGGATTGACGGCAGCACCAACTACCTCGGTGTGTGGGTTGATGCAGCCCCAGTAGGCGAGAGCGACAAGGGCTGGACCATTATTCCCGACAACGGCAGCGGCACCTACGAGTTTTTCTATGACCGCGCCAACAACAAGTTCAAGCTTGAGGCTTTCGACGGCCCCACCATCTACGTCTATGACTACACCCGTCCTTACATTTATGTTAAGGACAACAACGATGTGGAGTTTAACGGCGAGCAGCCCGGCAACCCCATTCAGATTCTCGACGAGACAGTGGGCGGACACAGCGGCTTGAGCCAGGCGGGTGACGGCTCGGGCTTGGGCACAGGAACATTGGGTTGGTACAAATTTGCCGTTCCTTCTAACAACACCCCCATCACCTTCCAGTTCTACCATAACAACGACAAGACCGTTGTCCCCAGCGGTATGCTCAATGGCAATGGCGACGTGTATTACTACTGGGATGGCGAGCAGTATGTGGAGCTTAACTCTCGTGACGAAGTTGCCAACCTGCGACGCATCGTGGCTCACGTGCGCGTGCAAGGCACCGAGGTGCCCACCTGCGACGGTGTGGAGATGAACGGTCCCAGCTCATTCTACGGACAGATGTACTACTGGATGGCAGTGACCAAATACAACGAAGGTGTGAATGTTGTCATTACCGACGGCACTCATCACTACGACAACAACAACAACCCCATCACCAGCGATGTTTACTTAGAATGGACTGATGCTGATGGTGGTAACTACATCGTGCTTGATAATGAAACGCTCGAGAGCCGCCTTGCCAACAAGACCGGCCGAGGCACTATCATCCACCTGCAAAAGAACCGCAACACACCTCCTATTAACGACAACAATGTGCTTGGTATCGATACCAAAGTGCAAGATGCCGACAATTGGACCAACACCACCAATCTTGGCACTACCTGGTGGGGAACATCGCTCGAAAGCGCATGGATCGGCTCGGTGGCATGGACCGATGGTATCCTCGCCAACTACGACAACTCTCGCTACCTTTACATGGAGAATGGTCTTAACGGCAACCCCGATGTATATATCGTCACCGCCGAAGATGGCACCGAGTGGTACACTTGGTACTGCGACCGCAGTACTGCCACCATCAGGTTTGGATATGGCGAACCTCTTAACGAATATCCCACTTATGAGAGTAATAAAGATGTTTACAATTTCTTCGCTCACTATGAGTCGGAAGAGATAAATCAGAACGCTGGCGAGCTATGGTATGTGTGGACACCCGACTTCGACGCTACTCTCGATGCCAACAACCAGAGCCGTGACAACGGTGAGATGATTGACGTGACACGCACCTACGAGAGCAGTGCCAAGCAAAAGGCCCTGTGCTCTACCTTCCGCGACGGCAACTACGTTTATTACACCGACATCAAGGGCTGGGGCGATGACAACGTGTATTGCTACGTGTGGAGCGTGCCAGGCATCGAATGGCCCGGCATACAGATGGTGAAAGTGGGTTATGACGACGAGGGACACCCCGTGTATCTCGCCGATCTCTCCAACTATGACGTGAGCGATGCCGAGGGTATCCTCTTTAACAATGGCGTAACCGACTCACACGCCACCAACAAGCGCCAAACCGGAAACCTCACTTGGGAGAATCACGGCTGCTACGACTATTTGGGTCTGCTCTACCGCATTGGCGGCAATATCGACGTTATCGAGAACGAGCCTGACGGTGAAAACTCATCGCTCACCCTGCGGGGCGTGTGGTACAGCCGCGTGAAAGGCACACTCTTCGCCAAGGGCAACAACGACTACAACAATAAGAGCGTCAACAGCCGTGGATACATCGACTTCTCGAAAGTGATAACCGACGGAGTGCATAGCGATGTACTCCAATCCTGGGATTACGACCAAAGCATCTGGGTGGAGATAGAGCCTAGCGAGTCGGTTACCGCCGATGATCTCAAGATGCTTATAGAGGCTGACTTCACCCTCTATGGCACCAAACTCAGCAGTGTGAACCCACGATTTAAGGCAATTTCAATCAGCAATGTGAGCAATGGCGGTGAATATGAAGTTAACCACTACAGTCCTGCCCATTTCAATGGCTCTTGCTTCCAGCAGCGTCGTGGCGACAACGAGTGGTACTTCTTCGTGGAGCCCAAACCCAACGAGCTCGCCGAGATTGACTGGACTATCTACAACGACGGTGCGTTCTATGCCTACTCTAATGCGGGATTCGACGGTACCATCAACGTTGACTGGAGCTATCACGACCCAGGCTACAGCGACGCCAACATGACGACCACTACCGGTCTGGATCTAGATGCTTGCGGTATAGATCCCGGCACTCTAATTGACATGAATGGATATTCGGGATGGCTCGCTATCATCAAATTCACCGAGACCACATCAACTCAAAGCGCCCCACAGTCGAGGGGAACGTTTGAAGAGGACGACATCGCGCCATCAACCCAAAAAGCGGCAAAATATACCGTTTATCCAATCCTGCTCAACGATGACTTCGTCACCGCTATTGAGACCATCAACACCGACAAGGCCGCTGGCGTGCGCACACTCAAATGCACCCGCTATTACAACCTCATGGGAGTTGAGTCGAGCACCCCGTTCCAGGGCGTGAACATCATCGTCAAGGAATACACCGACGGCTCTAGAGAAACTTCAAAGGTGATGATGAGGTAAATTTAACCAGAATATACTAATTAACAATGAGACTCGGAGTAAAGCTCCGAGTCTCATTGTTAACACTTTTTTCAGATGCCAAATGCAGAAAATGAACTAAAAGAAAATCGTCCCCAATTAGTTCATTTTTGGCTTTTAGTCTTAGTTATTCCTATTATTCTTAGCTATTCTTAGCTATTCCTAGTTATTCTTAGCTATTCCTAGTTATTCTTAGTTATTCTTAGTTATTCTTAGCTATTCCTATCCACTCATAGCCCCGCCAAGCTGTCGCTGTGGAGGGCGAAGGCTTCGGCGGCGGCGCAGCGGCTCTCGATGCCTCGGAATTTCTCCATAGTGGTGTGCCAGCCGTCGTAAAGTTCTTTCATGCCTTGGCTCACATGGCAGTTGCACGCCTCGTGTTTGCGCTCCAGCACCGCCTCGATGTTCACCCAGTGGGTGGGGTGGAACATCTGCGTCTGTTCACCGGTCATCACCTCGAAGTAGAAGAGCTGAAACCTGCGGTCGAGGCGTCGCCACGCATCGAGCACCAATGTGCCACACACAGCATGGTCACGGTGAGCGTCGATGGGCCAGTGCGTGAGCACCACGTCGGGATTCTCACGGTCGATGAGTTCGCGCATCTCCTTATATCTCTCCAAATTCACCTCGGTGTTGCCGTCAATTTGGCTCATGAATATGTGACGCGCGCCAGTGACTCGGCAGGCGTTCTCGCTCTCCACTACGCGTATGGCGGCCGCCTCATCGTGGCTCTTGCCTGCGATACCCGCCTCGCCGTGGGTGAGATAGACGCACACCACCTCATGCCCTGCGTCGGCGAGCAGGCACATCGTGCCTCCGCATCCCGTCTCGGGGTCATCAGGATGCGCCCCAATCACCAGCACCTTGCGACGCCGCCTTGCTTTATCGCCATTTTCTTCACTTGCTGCACTGGCTGCCACAGGAATCCCCAGCACAGCAACTCCTGCCGTAGCTGCACCCATAGTTTTTAGCATGTCTCGTCGATTCATTTAACTTTTCTTTTTTTTGCAAAAATAATAAAAAATAGATTAGGCAATCACTTTTTTGCAAACGTTTTCACATTTTATTCAACACTATTATAATAATTAATTGATATTTATAGTCTATTTATTACTAATTTTACTCACTAGAAAAATGAATAAATAATATATATACAACTATGAAACTAATTTTCAACCTTGACTATCAGACTATCTTTGGAGAGGAGATAGTGCTGCACATTGATGACAGCAAGCTTGACTTCCTTGATGCAACCCACAAGATGACCACTACCGACGGCCGTCGATGGACTTGCGAAGTGAGCTATCCCGGAGTGAGCGGACGTCACATCGACTACTACTACAGTGTGAACCGTGGCGACGAGGAAATGCGCCATGAGTGGCAGACGGTGCCACACCGCCTAGTGTTCTCTTGCGCTAAAGCCAAGCGTTACACTATCTATGACCACTGGCTCGACCTGCCCGAGGACAGCTACCTCTACAGCAGCGCGTTCACCGACTGCCTCGCCGAGCGTCCCGTGAGCAAGCTCACCAGCACAAGCTTCGGCAAAACAGCCATTATCAACGTTCGCGCACCACAGCTCGCCGGCAACCAGCATCTGGTACTCTGTGGCGAAGGTCCAGCTTTAGGCGACTGGAGCGCAAAACGCGGCTTGGTGATGACCGAGATTACCCACAACCAGTGGGCTATAAAGCTCAACACTTCCAAACTCGCCAGCAACCACATCGTCTTTAAGTTTGTCGCCATCGACGACAAGGGCAACATCTGCTGGGAGGAATGCGACAACCGCAGCATCGACCTGCCCGAACTCGCCACTGGCGAGGTGGTAAGCTATGAGTTGGCGCAAGCCACATTCCCACTGCCGGCATGGCGCATCGCCGGCACTGTGATTCCCATTTTCTCGATGCGCAGCAAGCAGAGTTGCGGCGTGGGCGACTTCGGCGACCTCAAGAAGATGATTGACTGGATGGAGAAAACAGGCCAGCGTGCTTTGCAGGTGCTCCCTATCAACGACACCACCATCACCAAGACGTGGACCGACAGCTATCCCTACAACAGCATCTCGATCTATGCCCTGCACCCCATGTATGTGGACCTGCGCCAGCTTCCCGCCCTCAAGGACGTCAAGAAGATGAAGGACTATTTGGCCCAAGGCAAGGAGCTCAATGCTCTGCCACAGATCGACTATGAGCGTGTCAATAATCTCAAGCTCTCTTACCTGCGCGACGTGTGGGCTCAAGATGGTGAAAAGATTGTAAAAAGCAACGCCTACAAGAACTTCTATAACGCTAACAAGCGCTGGCTCGTGCCCTATGCTGCCTTCTGCGTGCTGCGCGACAAGTATGGCACAGCATGCTTCAAGGACTGGCCCAACCACCGCCAGTTCACACCATCGCTCAAGAAGCTCGTGGAAGACCCTGCCACCGACATGGGCCGTGAGGCAGCTTTCTGGATGTTTGTGCAGTTTGAGCTGAGCATTCAGATGAAGGCAGCTCATGACTACGCGCGCAGCAAGCACGTGATTCTCAAGGGCGACATTCCCATCGGCATCAGCCCCAACGGCTGCGACGCTTGGGTAGAACCTAACTACTTCAACATGAACGGTCAGGCAGGTGCGCCACCCGATGCTTTCAGTGCCGACGGTCAGAACTGGGGCTTCCCCACCTACAACTGGGACGAGATGCTCAAGGACGGCTGCCAGTGGTGGGTGCGCCGCTTCCAGAACATGAGCGAGTATTTCGACGCTTACCGCATCGACCACGTGCTGGGCTTCTTCCGCATCTGGGAGATTCCTATCAGTTCGGTTCAAGGCTTGTTGGGCCAGTTCTCGCCCGCCCTGGGCATGACCCGCGAGGAGGTTGAGGGCTACGGACTGCGCTGGCAGGAAGAGTTCTTCACCGAGCCATTCATCGCCGACTGGATTATCGACCGCGTCTTCGGTCCTCACGCACAGCGCGTGCGCGACACCTTCTTGCAGCACTCTCACGACGACATCTGGAAGATGCGTCCCGAGTTCGACACTCAGCGCAAGATAGAGGCGGCGTTCGCCGGCAAGACCACCGACGACGACAAGTGGGTGCGCGACGGCTTGTTCTCGCTCATCAACAACGTGCTCTTCGTGCGTGACCGCAAAGACCCCAACAAGTTCCATCCACGCATCACCGCTCAGCTGGCACTTATCTACGAGGCATTGTGGGACAATGACAAGGAGGCGTTCAACCGCCTGTATAACGACTACTACTATCGCCGCAACAACCGCTTCTGGTATCACGAGGCGATGAAGAAGTTGCCACGTCTGGTTCAGGCGACCCGTATGCTCGTGTGCGCCGAGGACCTCGGCATGGTGCCCGACTGCGTGCCCTGGGTGATGAACGAGCTTAAGATTTTGAGCCTCGAGATTCAGTCGATGCCTAAGGACAACAAACTCAAGTTCGGCAACCTCCAGAGCAATCCTTACCGCTCGGTGAGCACCATCAGCACCCACGACATGAGCACTCTGCGGCAGTGGTGGGACGAGGACTGGCAGCTATCGCAGGAATACTACAACGAGGTGATGTGGAAGACAGGTCCTGCACCTCATCCACTGCCCGGATGGCTTGCCCGCGACATCGTGGCGCAGCACCTCTACAGCCCGTCGATGCTGTGCTTGCTGAGTCTGCAAGACTGGCTCTCGATTGATGAAGACTTGCGTCTGCCCGATGCCAATGCCGAGCGCATCAATGTGCCTGCCAACCCACGCCACTACTGGCGCTACCGCATGCACATGACCATCGAGGACCTGATGGAGAACAGCGAGTTCAACGCTAAGGTTAAGCAACTCATCGCTCAAAGCTACCGTTAAACAACCACAAGAAGTTCTAGATTTTCTGGATTGACTAGATTTTCTAGAACTTCTAGATTATTACCGATAACTTTTTATGAAAAAAATACTAAATACAATATTATTGACTTTTTGCTGTGTGTTTACTATCGCAGCACAGCAAGTAATGTCGCCTAACGGCAACGTGCAGGTGAACTTCTCTATTGACCAGGGGCGACCCACCTACGAGATGCTCTACAAGGGCAAGAAGGTGATAAATCCCAGCCATTTGGGGTTTGAGTTGGCACCCGACAAACACGCCAGCAAGGGCATGGATGAGACCGACCTGCTCGACGGCTTCACCGTGACCAATTCGCAGGTGACATCGCACGACGAGACCTGGACTCCCGTGTGGGGACAGTACAAGAGCATCCGCAACAACTACAACGAGCTCGCCGTTGACCTCTATCAGCAGAGTGCCAACCGCAAGATGATTATCCGCTTCCGCGTCTATGACGACGGCATGGGTTTCCGCTATGAGTTCCCGTTGCAGAAAGACCTCAACTACTTCATCATCAAGGAGGAGAAGAGCGAGTTTGCCATGACTGGCAACCACCGTGCGTGGTGGATAGCCGGCGACTACGACACTGAGGAATATCCCACCCAAGTCACAAGGTTGAGCGACATACGCAGCCGCATCACCGCTTGCGCACGATGGGACAAGCCCGATGGCGTGGGACAACGCCGCACCGACTACACCGAGGACCGCATGCGCGACGCTGTGGTGTGGGACAACGCTTCGCAGACCATTTTCTCTCCTACCGGCGTGCAGACCTCCCTCCAGCTCAAGACCGACGACGGCATATACCTCAACCTGCACGAGGCAGCACTGGTAAACTATGGCGCTATGCACCTCAACCTTGACGACAGGAACATGGTGTTCACCTCATGGATTACCCCCGATGCCACTGGCTACAAGGGCTGTATGCAGGCACCTTGCCACACACCATGGCGCACCGTGATGGTGAGCGATGACGCTTGCGACATGCTCGCCTCAAGCCTCATCCTCAACCTCAACGAACCTTGCAAGATTGAGGACACCAGCTGGATTCACCCTACCAAATACTGCGGTGTGTGGTGGGAGATGATTGTGGGTCATGGCGCTTGGAACTACACCGACGAGTTCCCCAGCGTGAAACTCGGTGAGACTGACTACTCCAAAGCCAAGCCCAACGGCCGCCACCGCGCCAACACCCAGGAGGTGAAGCGCTACATCGACTTCGCCGCCAAGAACGGTCTTGACGAGGTGCTGGTTGAGGGTTGGAACATTGGTTGGGAAGACTGGGCGTGCATGTGGAAGGCCGACGTGTTTGACTTCGTGACACCCTACCCCGACTTCGACCTCAAATACTTGAACGACTATGCCCACAGCAAGGGCGTGAAGCTGATGATGCACCATGAGACCAGCTCGAGCGTGACAAACTATGAGCGTCATCTGGAGAAGGCCTATCAGCTCATGAACGATTACGGCTACGATGCCGTGAAGAGTGGATATGTGGGCGACATCATCCCACGTGGCGACTACCACTATAGCCAGTCGATGAACAACCACTACCTCTATGTGCTTCAGGAGGCCGCCAAGCACCACATCATGGTCAACGCCCACGAGGCGACCCGCCCGACGGGTCTGTGCCGCACTTGGCCCAACCTCGTAGGCAACGAGAGCGCGCGAGGCACCGAATATGAGGCATTCTACGGCAGCAATCCCAACCACACCGTGATTCTGCCGTTCACCCGCTTCCAGGGCGGTCCTATGGACTACACCCCCGGCGTGCTAGAGACACGTCTTGAGAACTGGAGCGAGAACAAGCACATCGTCCACACCACCGTTGTGGGACAGTTGGCTCTCTATGTGGTGATGTGCAGTCCGTTGCAGATGGCTGCCGACCTGCCACAGAACTACGAGAAATTTGACGACGCTTTCCAGTTCATCCGCGACGTGGCGCTCGACTGGGACGACAGCCGCTACATCGATGCCGAGCCGGGCGAGTATATCACCGTGGCACGCAAGGCTAAAGGCACCGACAACTGGTTCATTGGCGGCAAGTGCAACGAGAACGGGCACAAAGTAGATGTAAAACTCGACTTCCTCGACAAGGGACGCAAGTATGAGTGCATCATCTATGCCGACGCTAAAGATGCCCACTACGAGACCAACCCCGCCGCCTACGTCATCACGAAGAAAACCGTGAAACAAGGCGACGTGTTGAAGCTCACCGAAGCCCCCGGCGGCGGCTTCGCAATATCTCTCAAGGCAATTTAAACTAAGAGTACTACGACTACTCGATTGTTCGATTGCTCGAATAATCGAATAATCGACCGCTCTATAAAAAATAAGAAAAATGAAAAAATTACTATTAACAGCAATAATCGCATTGACAATGGCAACAGCAGGTGCTCGCGACTATAACTTCAACGAGATGACCTACACCCCAAAGGCCACCGAATTCTTGCTCAACACCAACGACGACGCGCAGGGCGTGACATTGCGCATCTACGATGCCGGCAAGGACGGCAAGATGCTCAAGAAGGTGGAGATGAAGCGCGACAAGAAAATCGCCGGCGAGTGGCACGCCACCATCAAGGGCGACCTCAAAGGACGCTTCTACACCTTCGACGTGAAATACAACGGCAAGTATATGGGCGAGAACCCAGGCATCTTTGCTAAAGCGGTGGGAGTGAACGGCCGCCGTGGTGCCATCATCGACATGACAGAAACCAACCCCGAAGGTTGGGACAATGGCAGGCATTCGCCACTCATCGCTCTTGGCGACCACATCATCTACGAGATGCATCACCGTGATTTCTCTATCGATCCATCAAGCGGATTGCAGTACAAGGGCAAGTTCCTTGCGCTCACCGAACGTAAGGCTATAGAACACCTCAAGAGTTTGGGTGTGAACACCATCCACATCCTGCCATCCTATGACTATGGTTCTATCGATGAGGAGCATTTGGAAAAGAACCGTTACAACTGGGGATATGACCCAGTGAACTACAATGTGCCCGAGGGCGGCTATTCCACCAACCCCTTCGACCCCGCCACACGCATCCGTGAGTTCAAGCAGATGGTGCAGGCACTTCACAATGCGGGGATTCAGGTGGTGCTCGATGTGGTGTATAACCACACCTTCAGCATCGATGACGGCAATTTCCAGAAGACATGCCCCGACACGTTCTACCGCAAGAACCCCGACGGCTCATGGAGCAACGGTAGCGGCTGCGGCAACGAGACCGCCAGCGAGCGCGACATCATGCGCGCCTTTATGCTCGCCAGCGTGAAATACTGGATGGATGAGTACGGCATCGACGGTTTCCGCTTCGACCTGATGGGCGTTCACGACATCGAGACGATGAACGCCATCGCCGACATGGTGCATAAAAAAGATCCCAACCGCATCGTCTATGGCGAAGGGTGGAGCGCGGGAGGTTGTGCCTATCCTAACGATAAGCTTGGAATGAAGGCCAATATCAAACGTATGCCAGGCATCGCAGCATTCAGCGATGATATTCGCGACGCGTTGCGTGGTCCATGGGATGGCGACGACAAGGCCGCTTTCCTCGGTGGCATCCCTGGATATGAGGAAAGCTTGAAATTCGGTATCGCCGGTGCCTCACAACATCCGCAAATCGACTACAGCAAGGTGAACTACAGCAAGGCGCCGTTTGCCAACAACCCCAACCAAATGATTGCCTACGTGAGCTGCCACGACGATATGTGCTTGGTAGATAGGCTGAAAGCCAGCATTCCTGGCCTCACAGAGAAAGATCTCATCAAGCTCGACCTGATGGCGCAGACCGCTGTCTTCACCTCACGAGGCATCCCATTCATGCTCAGTGGCGAGGAGATGTTGCGCGACAAGAAGGGTGTTCACAACAGCTTCGAGAGTCCCGACAGCATCAACCACCTCGATTGGAATAACCTCAAGCGTTATCCGCAGGTATTCAACTACTACAAGAACCTCATCGCCCTGCGCAAGAATCATCACATTGCTTATATCTCTGACCCCACATTCAAGCGCACCTCTACTGCCGGAGCGCTCGAGTTCCTGCCTGGCGGCGACTGCCTCGTGGTTTACAGATATAAGAACCTCAACGAACTTGGCGACAAGTGGAACAATATGATTGTAATTCTTAACGGCAACAATGATAAACGCACGGTGAAACTGCCAAAATCGACCTACACCATTGTGGGAGATGGTGATGTCATCAACGAGGACGGCATCTACACCCTCACCACCGACGAGATTATCGCTCCACCCCGCGCGGCAGTTATCTTGCACGATTAATCCTTTTTTCATCTCGAACGCTCGATTGCTCGAACACTCGAACATTCGAGCAATCGATTAATAAAAATAACAAAATGAAAAGAACAATTCTCATATCAATGGCAGTGCTCATAGCGGCAGGCGCTTGGGCAATTCCCAAGATGCCTATTCTGAAAGTTGACCGCATTGAGCCTACCAACTGGTTTGTGGGCATGAAAGACCCGTCGGTGCAGCTTATGGTCTATGGTCCCGAAATCCGCGATGCCGAGGTGACCACCAACTATGCCAGGGTGAAAATCGACTCGCTGGTGCGGCTCGACAGCCCCAACTACCTGCTCATCTATCTCAACACCGCTGGTGCCCAGCCAGGCATCATGACTCTCACTTTCAAGAAGGGCAAACTCTCTTATGACGTGAAGTATGAGCTCAAGGCGCGTGAGATGAGCGGCGACCGTCGCATGGGTTTCACCAATGCCGATGTGCTCTACATGCTCATGCCCGACCGCTTTGCCAACGGCAACCCCGCCAACGACCGTGTGGCAGGGATGCGTAGCCAGGTGTGCGACCGCAACAAGCCCAGCTACCGTCATGGTGGCGACTTGGAGGGAATACGTAAGCACCTCGACTACCTCAACGACCTGGGCGTGACGGCGTTGTGGTTCACTCCAGTGCTGGAGAACGACTCGCCTGAGAGTCCGTGGAACGACACCTATCACGGCTATGCAACCACCAACTACTACCGCGTTGACCCACGTTTCGGCACTAACGCCGACTATCGCCGTCTCGTTGACGAGGCTCATGGCAAAGGTCTCAAGGTGGTGATGGACATGATTTTCAACCACTGCGGCTTTGAGCATCCCTGGGTGGCTGACATGCCCAGCAACGACTGGTTCAACACCCACGAGTGGCTCAAGGAGTCGGGGGGCACAAGCGACTCGCGCAACACGAGCTTCATGCAGACGAGCTATAAACTGGCTCCTGTGCTTGACCCCTACGCCAGCGAGGTGGACAAGAAGCAGACCGTAGAGGGCTGGTTCGTCTCTACCATGCCCGACCTCAACCAGAACAATCCTCACGTGATGAACTACCTCATCCAGAACAGCATCTGGTGGATTGAGACAGTGGGCATCGATGGCATCCGCATGGACACCTATCCTTACGCCTTCGCTGGTCCTATGGCACGCTGGATGAAGAGAATCGACAGCGAATATCCCAACTTCAACGTGGTGGGCGAGACTTGGTTTGAGCAGCCGCCTTACACCGCCGCTTGGCAGCGCGACAGCAAAATCGCCATGGAGAACAGTTACCTCAAGACTGTGATGGACTTCTCATTCTATGCCTGTGTCGATTCGGCAAGCATCGAGACCACCGACAACCAGTGGCGAGGCTTTAACCGCGTGTATAACAGTCTGGTATTTGACTACCTCTACCCTAACCCAAGCAGCGTGATGGCGTTTATCGAGAACCACGACACCGACCGCTTCCTCAAGGACGGCAAGGATGCCAACACACTTAAACAGGCATTGGCTCTGCTGCTCACCATCAACCGCATACCGCAGCTCTACTACGGCACCGAGGTATTGCTCAACGGCACCAAGCAGGTGACCGACGGCAATGTGCGCAAGGACTTCCCAGGAGGCTTCCCGGGCGACTCGCACAACGCTTTTACCTCGCAGGGGCGCACACAAGAAGAGAATGACATGTTTAACTGGCTGCGCGCCCTACTCCATTGGCGCAAAGGTCCCGGCAGCGATGTGATCACCAAAGGCAAGCAGACACAGTTCCTGCCTCATAACGGCATCTATGTAGTGGCGCGCCAATACAACGGCAAGACCGTGATGACCATCGTCAACGGCACCAACGAGACCGCCACCATGCCGGTGAAACGCTATGCCGAGATAATAGGCAACGCCATGGTAGGCCGCGACATCCCCACCAGCACCCACGTCAGCCTCGTGAGCGACATCGTGATGCAACCCCGCCAAACCCTAATCCTTGAGTTCTAAACTCACTGACAACCATCGAGTAGGTCGGGAAACGAAAGTTTTCTGACCTACTTTCGTTTCCTTTCCTCT
>CALDIG010000300.1 GCA_937904375.1 uncultured Prevotellaceae bacterium | reverse complement strand
ACCCGCACAGTCTATTCTATCAAGCGTTTCATGGGTGAGACCTATGACCAGACTCTTAAAGAGACTGAGCGTGTTCCTTATAAGGTGGTGAACAACGGCAACAATCAGCCCCGCGTGGAGATTGACGGTCGTCAATACACTCCACAAGAGATCTCGGCAATGATTCTCCAAAAGATGAAGAAGACCGCCGAGGACTACCTGGGAACTACAGTTACTGACGCTGTTATTACCGTACCAGCCTACTTCAACGACTCTCAGCGTAAGGCCACAAAAGAGGCTGGCGAGATTGCTGGACTTAACGTGCAGCGCATCGTGAACGAGCCTACTGCTGCCGCTCTTGCTTACGGCCTCGACAAAGACCAGAGCGACAAACGCATCGCAGTGTTTGACCTGGGTGGTGGCACATTTGATATTTCTATCCTGGAGCTGGGCGACGGCGTGTTTGAGGTGAAATCGACCAACGGCGACACTCACCTGGGTGGCGATGACTTTGACCAGCGCATCATCAACTGGCTGGCCGAGGAGTTCCAGCGCGACGAGGGCATAGATCTGCGCAAGGATCCAATGGCTCTGCAACGCTTGAAAGAGGCTGCCGAGAAGGCCAAGATTGAACTCTCGAGCTCGATGAGCACCGAGATCAACCTGCCTTACATCATGCCGGTTAACGGTATTCCCAAGCACTTGGTAAAGACCTTGAGCCGCGCTAAGTTTGAGCAGCTGTGCGACGACCTCATCCAGGCCACCATCAAGCCTTGCGAGCAGGCACTGCGCGACGCAGGTTTGAGCGCAAGCGACATCAACGAGGTGATCCTCGTGGGTGGCTCTACCCGAATTCCTGCCATCCAGCAGATTGTGGAGCGCTTCTTTGGCAAAGCTCCATCTAAGGGCGTGAACCCCGACGAAGTGGTAGCTGTGGGCGCTGCAATCCAGGGCGGCGTGCTGAGCGGTGACGTGAAAGACGTGCTGCTGCTCGACGTGGTGCCTCTGAGCGTGGGTATTGAGACCCTGGGTGGCGTGATGACTAAGCTCATCGATGCTAACACCACTATCCCAACTCGCAAGAGCCAAGTGTTCTCGACAGCTGCCGACAACCAGCCTAGCGTTGAGATTCACGTGCTGCAAGGCGAGCGCCCCATGGCCCGCGACTGCAAGACTCTGGGTATGTTCCACCTCGACGGCATTGCTCCCGCTCCTCGTGGCATTCCACAGATTGAGGTGACCTTTGAGGTTGACGCTAACGGCATCATGAACGTGAGCGCCAAGGATAAGGCTACCGGCAAGGAGCAGAGCATACGCATCGAAGCCTCTAGTGGCTTGAGCGACGCCGAGATTCAACGCATGAAGGACGAGGCTAGCGCTAACGCCGCTGCCGATGCCAAGGAGAAAGAGCGCATCGACAAGATCAACCAGGCCGACGCTATGATCTTCCAGACCGAGAAGAGCCTGAAAGACCTGGGTGACAAACTCCCGGCCGACAAGAAGAGCCAGATTGAGGCAGCTATCGCTAAACTCAAAGAGGCCCACAAGAATCAGGATATCGACGCTATCGACGTGGCAATGAAAGAGCTTGAGGCAATCTTCCACGAGGCATCGCAGCAGATGTATAACCAAGCAGGTGGCGCGCAAGGCGGTCCAGGTGCCGGTTTCAACCCCGGTGCTGGTTTTGACCCAGGCGCAGCAGGCTTCGGTGGCAATCCTGGAGCTGGTCCACAAGGCGGCAACAATCAAGGCGGCGACGGCGCACAAGATATTCCTTATGAGGAAGTATAAACAAGAACTATTTTATTGACTTCCCAATTATAATTGGGAGGTCAATTTTTTTTGATAAATAGTTGATTTTTGATTAAAAATGTTTATATTTGCAGAAAATTTTGAGTTAAAATTTTTTATTTGACTAAAATCAACATTTTTACTAATAATTTTTTAAAAAACATTATTTTATGAATTCAACTCCGTCTTTAACATTTATGGAAGCGGTAAAGAAATGTTTTGCCAATTATGCAAATTTCAAAGGCCGTGCCCGCCGTAGCGAGTTTTGGTGGTTTTGGCTGTTTTCATGTATTGTTAACTCAATTTTCAGCATGCCACTTTATTTTCTTATTAACAAGAAACAAGGTCTGATTGATGCCTATAATGCTGGAAAAATGACTCTTTCGCAGGTAGATGCACAAGATCCAACAACAATGATCAGGATTCTGATGGTTTTGGCTGGTATTGTCGCTCTAGCGTTGCTTTTGCCATCGTTAGCAGCTATGGCACGTCGTTTACACGATGTGGGCAAGAGTGGTGCCATGATATTGCTTTATTTGGTATGTGGCATTGGTGGCCTCATTCCTTTTTGCATGTGCATTCCTGATGGTAACCCAGCTCCCAATCAGTACGGTCCTTCTCCCAAATACGTCCAATGACGTAAAAATATGAATTGAAAAAATACTGAAACATCAAGAATACACCTGCGGCATTGCAAAACAATGTCGCAGGTTGTTCGTATTTTTTGATAAATTATGTGTCGTTTAGGAAATAAAAATGAAAAACTTCGCATTTCATTTTGTATTTCGCTCAACTTGCAGTAATTTTGCACGCTCAAAATAATTTTGGTGGAACGTAAAACGTGGAACGAAGAACGGCATGCCACCTTGCACCTTTATTGGTGGAACGTAAAACGTGGAATGAGAAACGGCTTTTCCCCTTTCCCCTTCCACCTTCCACCTCTTCGATAAAAGAGATAATTTATTGCAATAAAATACTTATAAAGAAAGAAATGAACGTAACATTAGACAAGACCGGTAACGTGACAGGTGTGCTCACGATATCGTTGGTTGAAGAAGATTATCTAGCCGAAGTTAAGAAGCAATTATCACATTTAAATCGCACGCGTCCTCTCAAGGGCTTCCGTCCGGGTCATGTGCCGGCAGCATTGCTCAAGAAGCAATATGGTGGTGCTGTTACTGCCGAGGTGGTAGATGAGGTAGTTAGCCGCGAGCTGACCAAATACATTCGCGACAACAATCTCGACTTGCTCGGTGAGCCAATGCTCTCAAAGGACACCAAGGTTGATTTAGTCAACGAGAAGGACTTCTCTTTCAAGTTTGACCTCGGCTTCGCCCCGGAGTTTGAACTCAAGCTCGACAAGCGTGTGAAAGTGCCTTATTATAATATCGAGGTTAGCCAAGAGATGATTGACAAGCAGAATGAGGCCTACACACAACGTTTTGGCACCCAGGTGCCTGGAGAGGTTTCTACCGAGGATGCCTTGCTTCGCGGCTCGCTCACAGAGCTTAACGAAGACGGCACCGAGAAGGAAAACGGCATCAAGGCCGAGAGAACCATTATTTCCCCAAAATATCAGAAAGATGATGCCGAGAAGGCTAAGCTGATTGGTCTGAAAGTTGGCGACGAAGTGACCCTTAATCCTTATAATGGAGCTGGCGGCAATCTCACAGAGTTGGCATCGATGCTTGCCGTGGATAAGGACAAAGCCGATGTCAAGAGCGACTTCACGTTCAAGGTTGACGAGATTCTAGTCAACAAAGACGCCGAGATGGGCCAAGAGCTCTATGACATGGTTCTTGGAAAAGATGTAGCCAAGAGTGAAGAAGAATATCTGGCAAAGATTAAGGAGATGCTCGCCGGCCAGTTGAAGAGCGACAGCAACTATCGCTTCACTATCGATGCTGAGACTGTGTTGAAGAAGAAAGTTGGCGACCTGGAGCTCCCCGACGAATTCCTGAAACGCTATCTGCTCTCGACCAACAAAGAGACAGATGCCGCTAAGATTGAGGAAGAATATCCCCGCACCCGTGAGGAGATAGTTTGGCGGCTCATCAAGGAGAAGATCGCTAAGACCTACGACGTGAAAATCGAGAAAGAAGACCAGATGCGCCTCGCTCGCATCTTTGCCGCGCAGCAGTTTGCGCAGTACGGCATCGGCAACGTTCCCGACGAGACCCTCGACCGCTATGCCGGCGAGTTGATGGAAAACAAGGACTATGCCCGCGAGATTTCTCGTCGTGCTTTTGAGGACAAAGTGTTTGCCACAATTCGTGACAACGTGTCGCTCACCGAAAAAAGCGTATCGGTAGAGGAGTTCAACAAACTCTACGAGGAGAAATAATCTGATATCACATCTTAGAGATAACATGTGTGGCGGCTTGATTTAGTTGCCACACATTTTTTAGATAAATTAGGCTGCGTCTCGGCAAAGCCCAAGCAAGCTTGACTTTGCACTCAACTTGCACTAATTTTGTGAAATATCGTTTAAAAAAAGGACAAAATTTGTGTGAATGAGAAAATTTTGCTATCTTTGAAAATAAAATCACTAAAACAATATATAAAAATGAAAAATGACTTCAGAAATTTTGCAGTAAACCATTTGGGAATGAATGGTTTGGCACTTGACCAGTATGCTCAATCAACGATTGAGAACAGTTATATCTCTCCAACCATAATCGAGGAGCGCAAGTTGAATGTCGCGCAGATGGACGTGTTCTCTCGCTTGATGATGGACCGCATCATTTTTCTGGGCACTCAGATCGACGACTACACCGCCAACGTGATCCAGGCACAGCTTCTCTATCTCGACAGCGCCGACCCCGGTAAGGACGTGTCTATTTACATCAATTCTCCTGGCGGCTCGGTATATGCCGGTCTGGGAATCTACGATACCATGCAGTATATCCAGAGCGATGTAACCACCATTTGCACTGGCATGGCGGCATCGATGGCTGCCATCCTGCTCGTTGCCGGCGAGAAAGGCAAGCGTTATGCCCTCAAACACAGCCGCGTGATGATTCATCAGCCTATGGGCGGCATTCAAGGTCAGGCATCCGATATTGAGATTACTGCCCGCGAGATTCAGAAACTCAAGGAAGAGCTTTACAACATCATCTCTACTCACTCGGGTCAGCCCTACGACAAGGTGTATGCCGACAGCGACCGCGACTACTGGATGACCTCGCAGGAGGCTCTGGACTATGGCATGATTGACAAAGTGCTTGAGAAAGCGAAATAACTTTAAAAGTTCATAGTACAGAGTACAGAGTGCAGAGTGCAGAGTGCAGAGTGCAGAGTACAGAGTGCAGAGAAAGCGAAATAACTTTAAAAGTTCATAGTACAGA
>CALDIG010000299.1 GCA_937904375.1 uncultured Prevotellaceae bacterium | reverse complement strand
TCGAGAGCAACGGCTCGTCGTCGATGGCAACGGTGTGCGGCGGCACGTTGGCACTGCTCGACGCCGGTGTTAAGATGAAACGCCCGGTGGCAGGTATCGCCATGGGTCTCATCACCGACGAAGGCAATGTTAAGCACGCCGTGCTGAGCGATATCCTCGGTGACGAGGACCACCTGGGCGACATGGACTTCAAGGTGACAGGTACCGTGAACGGTATCACCGCCACTCAGATGGATATCAAGTGCGACGGACTGCCCTACGAGATTCTGGAGCAGGCTCTGCGTCAGGCACGTGACGGTCGCCTCCACATCCTCAATATCATCAACGAGACCATTCCAGAGCCTCGCGAGGACTACAAGCCTCACGTGCCACGCATCGTGACGATGACCGTTGACAAGGAGTTCATCGGTGCTATCATCGGCAAGGGAGGCGAGGTTATCCAAGGCATCCAGGAGGAGACCGGCGCCACTATCGCTATCGACGAGATTGACGGCAAGGGCGAGATTGAGATTTCGGCTGCCAACAAAGACAGCATCGAGGCTGCCGTTGAGCGCATCAAGGCGATTATCGCCGTGCCCGAGGAAGGCACAGTTTACACCGGTCCCATCAAGAGCATCCTGGAGTTTGGCGCTTTTGTTGAGTTTATGCCTGGCAAGGAAGGCTTGCTCCACATCAGTGAGATAAGCTGGGAGCGCCTCGCCGACATGGAGGCAAGCGGCTTGCACGAAGGCGACGAGGTGACGGTGAAGCTCATCGAGATTGACAAGAAGACCGGCAAGTTCCGCCTCTCGATGCGCGCTCTGCAAGACAAGCCCGAGGGCTATGAGGAGCAGCGTCGCAGTAGCAACGGCGGCAACCGCCCACGCGGCAACGGCGGCTCGCGCAACGGCAATGGAGGCAACAGCTCACGCTTTAATGACCGCCGCCGCAACGACAGCCGTGGTCCTCGACGCGACAACCGCAACAACGACCGCCGCCGCGACGACCGCAACGACCAGAGCTACGACGATAGGAACTAGTCAATATTTTCTAGAACTACTAGATTTGTCTAGATTGTCTAGGGAGACTAGCTTGATAGATTAAATAAAACCGCCATTCTGTTATAAAAAGCAGGATGGCGGTTTGTTTTTTGCCTTAATTTGTGGAAAAAAGTAAACTATTTACTAATTTTGCAATCTAACTATAAAACTAACAACTAATAACTATAGAATAATGAGAAATTTATTATTATTTGCGCTTGCATTTAGTGCTATGATGACATTTAATGCTCACGCAACAAAACAGCAAGAGAATGATGCCAAGATAGAGGCTGTCATGGCCGATGCCAAGCTGAAATTCCAGCAAGGTTCTAACGACGTGTTCCTGCCCGACAATAATATTGAGTGGCGCAATGGCGTTCAGTATTGCAGTGTGGTGAGCTGCTATAACGAGAAAGACGAACCAGATCATGTGGCGTTTCTGCTCGAAGAGTGCGACGACTGGGAAAGCAGCGAGCACTACTACGAAGTAAAATTGGTAAAGGGCAAGCCCGTAGTTGTCAATCGTAAAGATGTGACCGTGGAGCACAAGTTTGCTGGACGTTGGGACATGGTTGTGTTCCGCGACGCTAAAGGCGCAGTGCTCGATGTGGCTCTGAAAAAGAATTCCAACAACAACGATGAGGTAACCGCCGACTTGCGCGACATGATAAACGGTGTGTATGTGGGCACTGGAAAGAATGCCGGCGACACTGTGATGTTTGGCGCTGTTCATGGCATGGCTCGTTCTTGGCAGCCTGGTGCCGACTATAGTCTGGAATATATGGATTATAGCGATGGTTCTCCTAAATTAAGAGACAATCTGCAAGTGGCTTATTGCCCCGAGCGCATGAAACGCGTTCACATGCCTGTACCTTCGGTGAAAGAAGATGAGAAAGGGGTGCCGCATTTTTATGCCGACGGAAAAGAGATTTCCAGAGAAGAATTTGAGCACTTGCGCTCTATGCCTACAGGTTACAAAGGACATGGTTCGCTGCATGGTCCGCTATGGTGGCTCGTGAAGCCGCAAGGCAACGACCTTGCTGTGGAACTTGCTGAGTCTTTTCAAGAGGATCTCGACGCGTGCTACTCAAAATACCGTGACGAGAAATTCACGCTCAAGTGGGTGCGCAGCCCCTACAAGGGCATGAAAGACCGCTGGGCAGTGCTCTCGATGCGTCCCGTGACGCGCGGCATGTTGGCATTATGCGACACGGCTGCCTTGCAGCAAATGCTCAAATACCTGAACGCCCGCAAGTCGCCCACCAATATCGAGAGCCTCAACAAGAGCCTTATCAACACAATGCTCAAAGAGCAGAGCGCAATGCGCTAGTTCTCTTCTCAAACTCTCGAATGCTCGAGAATTCGAACACTCGAATGCTCGAACTCTCGACTGCTCGATTTCTTGTTCTCTCGTTCTCTTGTTCTCTCGTTCTCTTGTTCTCTCGTTCTCTTGTTCTCTTGTTAACTAAAAAATGAAAAAACTCAAAAAACTGCCGCTGCTGGCGCGGGTGATTATCGCCATTGCGCTTGGTATAGGACTTGGGCTGGTGCTGCCGCTGCCCGCTGTTAGGGTGTTTGTCACTTTCAACAGCATCTTCAGCAATTTCCTGCAATTTCTGGTGCCGCTCATCATCATCGGGCTTATCACTCCTGCCATCAGCGACATTGGTAAGGGGGCAGGGAAGTTGCTGCTCATCACCACTCTTATAGCCTACGGCGACACGGTGTTCTCGGGCTATCTGTCCTATTTTACCAGCTCTTCAATCTTCCCGTCGCTCATTGGAGCCGGAAAAGGGGTGGAAAATGTTGCCGAGATAAAGAATTTAGAGCCGTTCTTCACTATCAACATTCCGCCGCTGGTCGATGTGATGTCGGCGCTGGTGACTGCGTTCACCGTGGGTCTTGGCATCGCTTTCCTAGGCACCAAGACTCTCAAGGCAGGATTTGACGAGTTCAAGGAAATTGTGACCAAGACCATCGAGGTTGCGCTCATCCCGCTGCTGCCCATCTATATCTTCGGCATCTTCCTTGAAATGACCTATACGGGGCAGGCATGGCGAGTGCTCAACGTGTTCATTTCCATAATAGGCGTAATCTTTGCGCTTCACATCTTCCTGCTGGTGCTGCAATACTGCATAGCGGGCGCCATCGTGCGTCGCAACCCGTTCCGCCTGCTGTGGAACATGATGCCGGCTTATTTCACCGCCCTCGGCACCTCGTCGAGCGCTGCGACCATCCCTGTCACCCTCACGAGCACGCTCAACAATGGCGTGAGTAAGGACATTGCCGGCTTTGTGGTGCCGCTGTGTGCCACCATTCACCTCTCGGGCAGTTGCCTCAAGATTGTGGCATGTTCCCTTGCCCTCATGCTCATGGCAGGAATACCCTTCGACTTGGGATTATTCTCAGGATTCATCTTCATGCTAGGCATCATCATGGTTGCCGCACCCGGAGTGCCTGGCGGCGCCATCATGGCGGCTCTGGGGTTGATACAGTCCTTCTTCGGCTTTGACGCACAGATGCAGGCGCTGATGATTGCCATTTACATCTCCATTGACAGCTTCGGCACCGCCTGCAACGTCACCGGCGACGGCGCCATCGCCCTGATAATCGACAAGATAAACGGCAAGGGAGAGGTGAAGGCGCTTGGCGCTGATTAGGGATTAGTTGTGCTTCGCACAATTAGGGGTTAGTGAAATCCAACTTAATCGTTTGAAAGACTAACTTATCATTCCCCAGTTGGTTTCTCTTGAGAAGAGGAAACGCATGTGGCGTTGGAGGAGCTGGCCGTCGGGAGATTCCAGGTTGAAGTCGTTGTCGAGGACGCGTTGTGCCTCGTCGCGGGCTGCTTGCAGCACTATGCCGTCGCTGGCGAGGTTGGCGATGCGCAGGTTGAACGCCATGCCGCTCTGCTGTGTGCCCTCCATGTCGCCCGGTCCTCGCAGCTTCATGTCCTCCTCAGCGACTACGAAGCCGTCGTTGGTTTGCGTCATCACCTCTAGGCGGTGGCGCGTCTCTTTTGTTACCTTATACTTCGACATCAGTATGCAGTAGCTTTGGTCGGCACCGCGTCCCACACGTCCGCGCAGCTGATGCAGCTGCGAGAGTCCGAACCGCTCGGCGTTCTCTATCACCATCACGCTGGCATTGGGCACGTTCACGCCCACCTCAATCACTGTGGTAGAGACGAGAATGTGCGCCTTGCCGCTGGCGAAAAGCCCCATCTGATAGTCCTTCTCGCTGGGTTTCATTTTGCCGTGGACGTAAGCCACATTATAGCTCGGGAAGTTCTCGCGTATTATCTCGTAGCCTTCCTCCAACGCCCGCAGGTCGAGTTTCTCGTTCTCCTCGATGAGGGGATAGACGATGTAGCACTGACGGTCTTTTTTAAGCTCCTGACCGATAAAGTGATACACTGCGTTATGGTTGTTCTCGTAACGAAGGACGGTTGTTACGGGCTTGCGGCCCGGTGGCAGTTCGTCGATGACGCTCACGTCGAGGTCGCCATATACCGTCATGGCTAAGGTGCGCGGGATGGGTGTCGCCGTCATCACCAGCACATGGGGTGGGGTGGTGTTCTTGCGCCACAGTTTGGCACGCTGCGCCACGCCGAAGCGGTGCTGCTCGTCGATGATGGCTAGTCCTAGGTTCTTGAACTGCACGGTGTCCTCAATCAATGCATGGGTGCCGATGAGGATGTTGAGCTCGCCGCTCATCAGTTGTTCGTGAATCCTGTCGCGTTCCTTCTTGCGGGTGGAGCCGGTGAGTAATGCCGCCTTCAGTCCCACCGCCTGAGCCATCTCGCCGATGCTCTCAAAATGCTGGGTGGCAAGGATTTCGGTGGGTGCCATGATGCACGCCTGATAGCCGTTGTCGGCAGCCAGCAGCATGGTCATGAACGCCACGATTGTCTTGCCGCTGCCCACGTCGCCCTGCAAGAGGCGGTTCATCTGCTTGCCGCTGCCCATATCGTGGCGTATTTCCTTGATGACCCGCTTTTGCGCGCCGGTGAGCGGGAATTTCAGGTAGCTTTTGTAGAAGTTGTTGAAATAGTCGCCCACACGGGAGAATATGTGCCCTGGCACCTGAGCATTGCGGCCCTTGATGTATTTGAGAATGTTCATCTGCTGGAAGAACAGCTCCTCAAACTTCAACCGTCGTTGCGCTTGTTGCAGCAGGGTGATGCTTTGCGGGGTGTGGATGTTGAAAAGAGCCTCACGCAAGGGCATGAGTCTATAGCGGTCGATAATCGATTGTGGCAGTGTCTCTTGAATGCTGTTAAAGAGTTGGTGTTCAAGCAGCGACTTGATAATCTTCTGCATCACACGGGTAGTGATGTTGCGGTTGTGCATCTTCTCGGTGAGGGTATATACACCCACGAGTCCGCGGTTCAGTGCCTCGGGCTTGTAAGGATCCACCTCGGGATGCGCCATGTTGTAATGGCTTTTGTAGATGGTGGGTTTGCCAAAGAGGATGTACTCCTTGCCGGTGTGGTAATTCTCCATGATATATTTCACACGGTTGAACCACACCACCTCGATTGTGCCCGTGCCGTCGGTGAACAGGGCGTTAAGGCGGCGCTTGGCACCCTCGCCCTGAGGGGCGAATGAGATAAAATGCCCCTTGAGCTGGATGTAAGGCATCTCGCCCTGCATCTCGCTGATTTTGTGGATGGTGGAGCGGTCGATGTAGCGGAAAGGGAAATAATAGAGCAGGTCGTAGAACGAGTGGATGTCAAGCTCTTTTCCCAGCAGTTCGGCACGCTTCGGTCCCACGCCAGGCAGGTATTTTATGTCGGTCTTAGCAAGTCGTTGCATTGTTCTTTTTTAGTTGACGAGTTAACAAGTTGACGAGTTAACAAGCTAATAGAGATTGTCTTTGTTATCAACCCCCGTTATGAGTTCTTTGGCGATAATCATGTCGAGGGGAGTGGTGATTTTTATGTTGGTCACTTCTCCCTCAACAAGAGTCACTTGATGCCCGGCACTTTCCACCACACTGGCATCGTCGGTGAACAGCGGCGACTCGTCAACGTCGTATGCACCTTTTAGCAGCTCGGCACGGAAGGTTTGAGGGGTCTGTACAGCTCGCAGTGACGAGCGCAGCAACTGGCGCGAGGTGCCGTCTTCCATAACTTGGCGAATGCTGTCGCTGGGATTGACCACCGGGATTGCGCTGCCAGTGGCTAATGCAGTGTCGTAGCAACGGTTTATCAGCTCCACGCTTGCCAATGGGCGCACACCGTCGTGCACTGCCACAAGGTCGCTGTCGGCAAGGTTTTCAATGGCCGCGATGCCGTTCTTCACCGACTCAAAGCGCGTCTTGCCGCCAGTGGCAACAGTGTGGGTGACAGGGAAATTGCTCTCCTTGCACATGTCGATCCACATCTGCTGATGCTCGACAGGAAGCACCACCATGATAGTTGCCCCAGCTTGGTCAAATTTCTCAATAGTGCGCATCAACACCGCCTTGCCGCCAAGCGGCAGGAACTGCTTAGGTACCTCACTCCCAAACCGCATGCCGCTCCCTCCGGCAACTATAATTGCGTATCGCTTGCTATCGGTTTTGCTCATAGTCCTTAAATGTTTCTTGTTGCAAATTTAGCAAGAATTCCACGCATGGGCAAATTTCTGTTGTAAAACATTTATTCATGGGGTGGTGATGCAAGAAAAAATGTCTATTTGCTGGCTGAAAATAAAATTTACTAGGTGTGTTCTATAAATTGCTCGATACAACAAATTCACATTTTAGAAATTTATATTTATACTCAAGTTTCTAAAGTTCTAAAACTTTATAAACTTGAAGTTTAGAGGTTAGAG
>CALDIG010000298.1 GCA_937904375.1 uncultured Prevotellaceae bacterium | reverse complement strand
TGCGTAAACGTGCGGAATGTGCCAAAAAAATGACGATTCCGCACGTTTACGCACATTTTTCTACCTAAAAGGGTGGTTTTTTGGAAATTTGTGTCATCTAAATAAATCCTCAAGTGTCACTTCTTTTTGGATATCTCCACTATATGCGTTACGCGTAAGTCCGTTGGTCGTTATCATAACTGTATGTACCGCTTTTTGTGTCTTTGTCACCAAAGAGAAAACACTTTCTTTGCGAACTAAATCTTTATGATAGGCTTCGGTAATTAAGTATTGATCTTTAGAGTATTTCACCTCACACAAGTCGATGATGCCGTCGTTGCGGTCAATAAGCAAATCGACCTGCACACCTGGTAGCCCCAAAGTTTTGTCGCCATCATAGCGCCATGCATATTCGTTGGTAAGCACTCCGGTAATGCCAAGCGCAGCTTTGATTTGCTCAATATGCCACAGGCAACCACGCTCAAATGCCAAGCCACACCATGTGTTGTATATTGGAGTGCCTTGTATTGCTTCCCAATAATTCTTGCCTGGATTGTCGATTAAAAATGTGTAGTAGAAGATAGTATAGTGGTCTATTAGCTGATATATCTCACTCTTTGTCTTCTTTCCCAGCACTGAATAGGAACGAATAAATCCGCACCATTCAAGGTCATTAAGCAGGTTGCTTAGCCTACCATTGTCAATGAATTTTCCTGCCTCAATCAGTTCTTTGCGTGTCATGCCTTTCTTTTTGTGTGCCAGCAGCGCAACAATCCTCATGTAAGGTTCTGGACTACTAAACAAAGAGGCATAAAGCATCTCAAACTCGTCGTGCATCTCGCCTTTCTTTGAAAACAAGAGCCTATCAATCTCTTGTGGCAAACTGTTGCCTCGTTGCAACAAGCTCCAATAGTAAGGAATCCCGCCAAAAATCAGATATGCCTCAAGAATTTGCTTTCGGGTAAAGATTATGCCCAGTGATTTTACAAACTCTTCACAAAGTCGCAGGGGAAACGGCTCGAGCATAATGCGACGGGTGAGGCGGTTATGCAATCCTCCTTTGTTTTTGACAATCTTTTTCATCATCCACGATGTCGCGCTGCCACACACCACGAATACTATGTCTTTTCTTGCTGAAGCCCAGCCGTTCCAAAACGACTCCAACTCCGACAAAAATCCCGACCGAGGAGCATCCATCCACGGCAGCTCATCAAAGAAAACCACTTTCTTGCCCGTGGGTTGTTGATTGATAAATCGACGTAGCTCAGCAAAGGCTTCCATCCAGCTGGTGATAGAGCTGGCGACATCAACAAGCCCCTGCTCTTTAAGTGCCGACCTGAACTTTGCTAATTGCTTGCGGTTTGAAATGTTGGCTGAACCAGTAAATTGAAAATAGAAATTATAATCAAAAGCCTCCCTTATTAAAAAAGTCTTTCCTACACGTCTTCGTCCATACACCGCAATAAACTGCGAGTACTCCTGTGTGAGGGTGTCTTGCAGTAGCTGTTTCTCTTTTTCTCGTCCTATTAACATAATGCAAAAGTTTGCCGCAAAGATAGCAAAAAATGTGCGTAAACGTGCGGAATGTGCCAAAAAAATGACGATTCCGCACGTTTACGCACAAATTTCTACCCTAAAGGGTAGGTTTTGGACAATTTTAAATATTTGGGTATAGCCTGTTTAAATAACTCAACAAACAAAAACGAAACACCTCACCTGAACACTATCTCCTTAATCACTGGCTTGCCCACGAGTTGGTTGAGCTGGGTGATGATTGCTGTGCGTGAGAGCATGAGGTCGTTGCGCAGGGCGGCAGAGGAGATTTTCACCGTTATCACTCCGTTTTCAACATATCGCTCGGTAGTCATGCGGTTCACGCCGGGTCCCACCACTTGCTGCCACAGCCTCAACGCTTTCTGCTCGAGCACGGCATCCTCAATGTCTTCTTGCTGCATGAAGTCGCCTATTATCTCGGCTATCGACTTTGCCTCGGTGCGTTTCATTCTTTAGCCTCCTCCTGACGGCTGGCGATGGGGATTATGGTTCCGTTCTCCACCATAAACATGGCGTAGTCCCCACTCATCATGGCGATTATCTCGTCGAGGTGGGTGCGGTTGGTGTCGGTGATGAAAATCTGCCCGAAATCCTGGCTGTTGCTCACCACATTGATGATGCTCACCACGCGCTGCTCGTCGAGTTTGTCGAAGATGTCATCAAGGAGCAGGATGGGTGTGGTGCCAGTGTATTTCTTCAGAAACTCAAACTGTGCCATGCGCAGCGCGATGGTGTAGGTTTTGCACTGACCCTGCGAACCCGTCTTGCGCATGGAGTGGTCGCCGAGCCACAGCTCGATGTCATCGCGATGCACACCACGCGTGGTGTAGCCCATTATCATGTCGCGGTCGCGGTTGGCGTTAAGCAGCTGCTGCATGGTGAGTTCGCCCAAGTGACTCTTGTAGCTCAGCCGCACCCTCTCGCCATCGCCGGCAATAGCCTGATAGTAGCGCATGAAGATTGGGGCAAACTCCTCGAGCCACTGCTGACGCGACTGGTGCAGCAGTGTGGCGGTGCTGTCCATCACCTGCTCCACCGTCTCATATAGCAACGGGTCGCGGTAATCGTTCTTTATCATAGAGTTGCGCTGCTCAAGAGCCTTATTATAGCGGATGAGGGCATCGAGATACTGACGGTTGCCCTGCGAAATAATCTGGTCCATGAGCCGGCGGCGCTCCTCGCCTCCACCACGTATCAGGTCCCAATCTAGAGGCGAGACCATCACCAGCGGCAGCAGCCCCACATGCTCGCTCAGCCGCTTGTAGTCCTTGCCGTTGCGCTTCACCGTCTTGCGCTTGCCGCGCTGCACGCTCAGCGAGATTTCCTCGGGTGCCCCCTTGCGACTGTAGCGTCCCTGCAGCATCAGGAACTGCGCGTCGTGGTTGATGGCGGCGCTGTGCTCGTTGCTGCTGGTGAAGCTGCGGCAGTAGCTCAGGTAGTAGATGGCGTCGAGCACGTTGGTCTTACCCATGCCGTTATTGCCTATCAAGCAGTTAACCTTCCCCGAGAACTGCAACTGCGCCTCGGTGATGTTCTTATAGTTCAATATGGAAATCTGCTCCAATATCATGCCACTGCAAAGGTAGAAAAAAGTTTTCAGTTTTCAGTTTTTAGTCATTAGTTTTTTGAAGTTTATTTTACATATCTATTCCTATCCATTTCTAGTTACTCCCAGTTGCTCCCAGTAAAACCGAGATTTGGTTAAAATCGCGCGCAAAACTTACCAAATCCCACTTAAAAATCGATATTTGGTTAAATTTAGATGCAAATCTTACCAAATATGCCTTAAAAGTCGAGATTTGGTTAATTTCAGATGAAAATCTTACCAAATCTGCCATTTTTAATTGCATCCTACTGAATAAAAGCGTAAATTTGCGAGTTGATTTCATTTATTTAAGATGGGCAATCGAGAGAATTGTGTGGCACAGAGGATAAGACTCCCTTTCTCGGCGGGTGGCAAGTGGCATCTGCTGGGCGAGGTGCTGGCGCTGGCACTGCTGGCGATATTTGCCGTGAGGGTCTTTGAGCTAAAAGACGCCACAGATGTCATTCTCTCAATGGCAGTCGCCTATCTCATCCCACGCTTTATCTACTCCCGCAGCTCCTGCTGGTGCCGCTGGGGACACTGGCTGTTGCTCTTAGTGGGCTTCCTATTGGCGCTGTATGTGGTTCTGAGCATCAAGGTCTGCACCGTCGATGTGGGCGAAACGCTTGAAGAACCCGCATTGTATTCCGACTCTGGCAGCTATTACGCATGGGCACTGTCGCACTACGACGGCCGCTGCCCTGCTCCCAAATTGCCATTTAAAGGCCTGCCTCTGTTCATGCTGTGGCAATGGAAAGTGCTAGGTGTGAGTGTGGCGTGGCCCTTGGCGCTCAATTACATGTTCACCTTGCTCACCATCGTGATGACCGGCATGGTGGCATGCAGGATGCTGTGCCGCAAGTTTGATGACTTCAAGCCCTCGACAATCGCTGCTGCGGCAATGTTACTGGTGTCGATGATGGGCTTTCTCATCTCGCAGGGGTTGAGAATCCAGAAGGAGGCGGGATGTGCCCTAGGACTCCTGCTTGTGGGCTACACGCTGGCGGGAATGGCTAGCGGTGAGACGCTCACCAAGCGCGACCGCTACCGCGACATCGCGATATTTGTCACAGGCAGCCTGCTGCTCTCACTGGTGCGCACCAACTTCACCTATTTCGCCATAGTGGGAGCTGTAATGATGTCGTTCTCCAACCGATGCGCGCATTGGAAATACGGCGCGATGCTGGCGGTTATAGCAGCGGTGTTTACCGTGGTGTTCAGCATCGTGTTCTCCTACACCTTCGGGCAGCAGTACCGCACCGTTGACGGTGGCGACGCTATGGCACTCGCCTTCAAGGTGGGCATCGTTCAGCAGCCCTATTTCGCCATCATTGGCGACTACTACCACTACCCCGAGTGGAAACGTCTATTGCTGTTGCCTGTGACGGCAGGTGTGCAGTATGTGATACCCTTCCCGTGGCTTTATGACTACTCACACGCCACCATTTTCACCTTGCTGCCACGCTTTAGATTTATGTGGTACTTCGTTGGTGGGGCGTGTTTGCACTACTTCCTCTATATCACCATCCTCCATCCCAAAAACAATAACTTGGGAATGTGGGCATGGTGGCCGTTGGCGCTGTTTATGATTATCGCCTACATCACGGGGGGCACTGTGAGCCGGTATGCCCTTCCCTTGCAGCCGCTATTTGTGGTGATTGCCCTCTATGTGCTGCTCAACGTGAAACGCGGCAACTACCGCCGCTCGTTCACCATCTGGATGATAGTCTATGCTTTCATCTTGCTTGCTATCCTCGTGGTGTGCTACAACGCACAGAGCGAGTATCTCAACAACCTAGATGAGTATTATCGACAAGGAGCGCTTCACGCTAATTGTTGAAAGTAGTTATGTATTGCAAGCCATCGGCTTGTATGAGAAACCATTATTAAACCATTAAACTATATAAAATATTTTACAACATGAAATCAATCAAAACATTAGCACTTATCGCAACAGTGGCGGCTGCTTTGCCTGCAATGGCGCAGAACAGCGCGCAAGGCGGCATCGACGCCGACATGATGCGACAAATCACCCAGGCGGCAGCCGGCAAGAGCAACGCCGCGCTGAGCAACGCCATGGCGGCAAATTCTATCGATGACCTCGCCAAGAACTACCGCAACGCCACTATCACCGACACCCACTTCAGCATCGAGACTCCTAAGCAGAGCATCCACAACCAGCGTTCCAGCGGCAGGTGCTGGATGTACTCGAGCTTCAACGTGATGCGCGCCAACTTCGCCCGCCGCCACAACGACACGCTGCGGGTGGAGTACAGCCACGACTACCTCTTCTTTTATGACCAGCTAGAGAAGGCGAACCTCATGCTGCAAGGCGTGATAGACTGCGCCGACAAACCCCTCGACGACCAGCGCGTGCAGTTCTTCTTCCACCACCCCATCAACGATGGTGGCACATTTTGCGGAGCGGCCGACCTCGCCGAGAAATATGGCCTCGTGCCAGTGGAGGCACAACCCGAGACCTACAGCGCCGAGCGCACCTCGCGCATGAGCCAGCTCATCTCGTCAAAGCTGCGCGAGCAGGGACTGGAGCTGCGCAAGATGGTTGCCGACGGCAAGTCGAAGAGCGCCATACGTCAGCGCAAGACCGAGATGCTGGGAGAAATCTATAGCATGCTGTCGCTCACCCTGGGCGAGCCCATCAAGTCGTTCACCTACGCCTTCAAAAACAAAGACGGAAAGGCGGTGACACCAGCGCGCACCTACACCCCGCTAGAGTTCTACCGCGAGACACAGGGCGGACCCATCAACGGCACCTTCATCATGGCGATGAACGACCCCAGGCGTGAGTATTACAAGACCTACGAAGTGGAGTGGGACCGCCATACCTACGACGGCCACAACTGGCGATACATCAACCTGCCCATGGAGGACATCGCGCAGATGGCGATAGCCTCGCTCAAAGACTCCACCAAGCTATACTCCAGCTACGACGTGGGCAAGCAGCTCAACCGCAACAACGGCTACCTTGCACTCGACAACTATGATTACGGCACGCTCTTCGGCACCACCTTCGGCATGAACAAGGCCGACCGCATCGCTACCTTCGACAGCGGCTCCACCCACGCCATGACACTCACCGCCGTTGACCTCGACGAAAACGGCAAGCCCATCAAGTGGAAAGTGGAGAACTCCTGGGGTGCCGACAGCGGTCACAAAGGCTACATCATCATGACCAACGACTGGTTCAACGAGTACGCCTTCCGCCTGGTGGTTGACAAGAAATACGTCCCCGCCCACATCCTCAAAGCCAGCGAGCAGAAACCCATCATGGTCATGCCCGAAGACCCATTGTTCCAGGAGGATCAGTGACTAAGATAGGAATAACTAGGATATAATAAACCGTGAGGATTTGGGTCCTCACGGTTTATTTTATAGGGTTGTTAATTATTTACGGCGTCACCACTGTTCCTATAGGCTCGCCAGCGATTACTTTGCGCAGGTTGCCTTTCACGTCCATGTTGAAGACGTGGATGGG
>CALDIG010000297.1 GCA_937904375.1 uncultured Prevotellaceae bacterium | reverse complement strand
ACTTAACACTTATCACTTAACACTTAACACTTATCACTTAACACTTATCTTAGAATTCCTGTCCGAGCACGAAGTGGAAGTTGCTGCCACCCTTTGTGCCGTAAACCTTATCGAAACCATAACCCCAGTCAATACCCATCATACCAATCATTGACAGATAGATGCGGGCTCCCACGCCGGCGGAGCGTTTCAGGTCAAACGGGTTGAAGTTCTTAACACTGGTCCAAGCATTTCCCGCTTCAACAAAGATGAGCGGATAGATCGTTGCGCTATTTGAGAGCATGAGCGGAAAGTGAAGCTCCATGCCCAGGCGAGTGTAGGCGTAACCTTCCTGACCATAAGGAGTGAATGCTCCATTCTCATAACCACGCAGCGCGATAGTCTCGGTAGCATAGGTGTAGCTCCCGCTCATGCCATCACCGCCCACATAGAATGTCTCAAATGGAGATTTTACATGTTTTGTCCAGTTGCCGAGCAAACCAAAGTCGGCGCGAGTCATGAGCACCAATGTCCAGCGGCCATCGGGGTCGGTAAGTGGAGTATAGGTCTTCGACTGGAACTTGAGTTTCCAGTACTCTATCCAGCGATATAGGTCTTTCTTAGAGGCATCGGTACCTGCTTCGCTCAGAGCCTTCCAGTCTTTCTTGCCAAATAGATTTACAGGAGGCGTGGCGTGGAACGAGAGCGTGAACGAGCTACCACGGCGAGTGTAGAGCGGGTTATCGATACTGTTGCGGGAAAGAGTCAAGCCCAGTACTAGCGAGTTGCTCACTCCGTTCTTCATGTAGTACATGTATTCCCAATTCTTGAGGCTGTACCACTGGTAGCTCAGGTCAGCCATGAGAGTGAAGTAGTCATCGGGCCATTTCAGGCGCTTACCAAATCCCACTGTCACACCCGCCATTTGCAGGTATTTACCCGGGTCATAGGCATTCTCATAGTAGTTGTTGCCGTAGTTGCCATAATAGTTGTTATAACCGTTATACAAGCCACCGTTGTACAAGTAGTTGTAATAGTAGTTCTGGTACTGGCTGCTGTAGAACGACGAGTTGATACCAGTAGTGCGGCTGTAGAAGGCCGACACTTGCAGAGTGTTAGGGCGCTTGCCTCCAAACCAGGGGTCAACAAACGAGATGCTATAGGCCTGATAGTACTTGGCATTGGTCTGTGCGCTTATCGAGAACGTCTGTCCATCGCCTTGAGGAATGATGCCTTTATAGGACGACGGATGGAATAGGTTCTTGATGGAGAAGTTGGTAAACTTGAGCGTTACCTTACCAATGATACCCGTCTGTCCCCAACCTGCCGAAAGCTCGATTTGGTCGTTGGCTTTAGACTCTAGATTAAGAATGATATCCACGGTGCCGTCCTCCTCGTTAGGCTCAGGGCGTATGTCCATCTTCTCGGGGTCGAAGTGACCAGTCTGGGCAATCTCTCGCGCCGAGCGCACTAGATCTTCCTTGCTGAAGAGCTCACCAGGGCGCACGCGCAGCTCGCGACGCACCACCTTCTCATAGAGGCGGTCATTACCGTTTATCACCACTTTGTTGATGCGAGCCTGTTTTCCTTCAAAAATGCGCATCTCAAGGTCGATGGAGTCGCCCTCCACCTTGGTCTCGGTGGGAATGAGCTGGAAGAATAGGTAGCCGTTGTTCATATATAGATTAGACACGGCATCATCATCTTCACTCACTCGCTTGTTGAGCAGTTTCTGGTTATATACGTCGCCTTTCTCAAAACCTAATATATCATTGAGGGTAGCCGTGGGATACACAGTGTTTCCCACCCAGTTGATGTTGGAAATATAATATTTACGACCTTCATCAATCTTGAGGTAAACGTCAACCGATTTATCGTTGTAGTTGGCAATGCTGTCCCACACTATCACGGCATCGCGATAGCCTTTCTCGTTATATTTGTCGATGATGCGCTGCTTATCATCTTCGTAGTCGGTGCGCACAAACTTCTTCTGACTGAACCATTTCAAGACATTAAGAATGCCACTCTCATTGGTCTTCTTCATCGTGCGCTTTATCTTGCCGTCGCCAAACACCTCGTTACCTTCTATATATATTTTATGCACACCTATCTTCTCATGCTTATCGACCACGATGTCAACAATCATCTCGTTCTGCTTGCTGAGGTCGGGCTGCTGACGCACTTCGCAAGTGGCCTTTTCAAAACCTTTAGCCGCATAGTATTTATTCACAATTTGCTCGATGCGGTTTGATACATTGGGGGAGATCTGCTGCCCCACCATGTTGCCTAAGCGCTCGCTGAGGTCCTTTTGCTCGCCTTTTTTCATACCCACATAGTTGACCTTGGAGATGCGTGGCTGCTGGCGAAGATTGAACTCCAGCCAAGCCTTGCCGCCATAAATCTTCTCCACTCTAATCTGAACCTTCGAGAAGAGTCCTTGATGCCACAGGCGTTTCGCCGCATTCTTAATCTCACTGCCAGGGATATCTACGCGTTGTCCAAGCGACAACCCGGAATATCCTATGACAATACTCTCCTCATAGTTGTCGGCACCAGAGACTTTTATTCCCATTATCTCATACCTCGATGGAGAGCCGTTAAATGTGAGTTTCGGATAGAAGATTGTATCATTCAAGGTATAGGACTCTTGGGCATTACTGAGTGTAGTGCCAAGTGCTATTACCGCAAGAAAGACTATTAAAAACTTGATATATCGCATATTAGTATTTGTAATATTTTGAACGTATTAGTTTGCCGTCAGTTGCTCACTGGTCTTGCCGTAGCGACGTTCTCGCTGCTGATAGCTGAGAAGTGCCTCGCAAAAGTCGTCTTTAGTGAAATCAGGCCAATATTTGTCGGTAAAATAGAGTTCGCTATAGGCTATCTGCCACAACAAGAAGTTGCTGATGCGCTCATCGCCGGCGGTGCGGATTAGCAGGTCGGGGTCGGGCATGAAATTGGTGGCGAGAGACTGAGATAGCATGTCGGCATCAATCGACTCGGCATCAATCTCTCCTGCCACAGCTTTGCGAGCCAGTGTCTTGCATGCCTCAACTATCTCCCAGCGCGACGAATAGCTCAACGCCAAGCACAGCACCAGCCCGGTGCAGTGTGAGGTGTCATCGATGCACTTGGCGAGACGCTGACGGGCAAAGAGGGGCATGCGCTCAAGGTCGCCAATGGCAGTGAGTCGCACATTGTTCTTGATAAGGTCGGGCGTCTGTTGCTCAATGGAGACCACAACCAGGTTCATGAGAGCGTCAACCTCGTCTTGCGGGCGGTTCCAGTTCTCGGTAGAGAATGTGTAGAGCGTCAAGTAGCCTATTCCCAGCTCGCTGGCAATCTCAGTAATTTGCCTCACCGTAGTCACACCGTTCTCGTGACCGATAGAGCGTATCAGCCCTCGCTGCTTTGCCCATCGCCCGTTGCCGTCCATAATGATGGCAACATGCTTTGGCAATCGGGTGCGGTCTATTTTTTCTATCGATGACATATCTCTGTTGCTAGATTACTCAATATAATGACATTTCACACAGCGCTTGCTGAACTCGTAGGTTACCGTGAACATCGCTACTGAATACCAGTCAGTGTTCTTGGCGATGCCGTGGTTGTAGCCATAGAGGTCGGTAATGCCGTCAACCTTGTCGCTGAACGACTTGCGCATGGTGAACTCAAAACCCAAGTTAAGGCGCTCTTTCACCCTGAACTTCACACCTGCACCTAGCGGAAGCACCATGCCAAAACTCGTGTTGCCATTGGCAAACGTCAACTCGGCTCCGAGACCGGCGGTGATATATGGCGTGATGCGCTTGTAGTGCTTGTAGCGGGGACCGTCGCCAAAGTGAAAGAAGTTGAACTCCACCTGTCCTCCCAAGTCCACGACATGAGCAGTGAAGCTGTACTGCTGATCAAATGGGAACTTCGACTCTATGTTCTTGCTGTCGCCAGCAAGGTTCACATACAAGAGGTTGCCCTTAAAGGCAAAGCGGGAGTTCATGTTATAGCGAAATATGCCTCCTCCTGCCACTCGCGGCATCTTGTACATGTTGCTCGTGTTCACATCGCCCAGATAACCACTCACACCGAGGGCGGGACCTATCTCATAGCGGTAGGTCTGACTCCAAGCGCACGTTATTCCTATGAGCATCATGGTCATTATCATAGCGGTTTTTCTCATCATAACCTTATCATCTTTCTTGAATATTATTTGAAAAAACGCTATTGAGCGATGAAAAAGTATATTTTCAATGAGCAACAAGTCATTAATTAATCTTTTTTAGAATACCGGTTTGTAAGTGAGGCGTCGCAACACGCCTTCCCACACGTTGTTGAGGGCTTGACCGTTAGAGGCATAGCCGCCAAAGAGGTAGATGTAAGCACAGTCCCACTCATTTACCGGGGTCACTTGACCAGGGTTATAGGCGTTGAGACGAGGCACTCCGGCACTCTGGGTGCGCTCAAAGATGTAAACTTGTGAGCCACTAAAAGAGGGGATAGTAGCCGGCAGCTGCACTTCGTCCTCTCCCTTGCTCCAGTTGATACCCTGGTTGCGAGAAATATAGGTTGTGGCGTTGAGACTGCCGTCGGCGAGTTTGCCACCTATCACCATCCACGTCACACGCTTGACAGGTGCAACCGAGGTTGACGGCAGTGTGAACGTGTAGTAACTGAAGAGCGAAGCGTCGCTAATGGGCGGCAGCGCATTGTCAGCGACGCTAAGCAAGCCCCACCGTTCTCCGTCATATCCCCACACGGCGTTGGTCAAATCACCAGAGGCAAGCACTCCACCGGCACACATCGCCTGCTGGTTGGCAGTCCAGTCGTTGCTCGCCATCACTAGCTGGCTCATGCCACCGATGGGGAAGTCACTGGAAATCGCAGTAGCCACAAATCCGTCACGATGTGGATACTCGTCGTGAACCCACGACGTGCCGTCGTTTCTCACACCGAGCACACGGTCGTCATAAGTGCCTATGATGGTGTTCCACGCCACGCCGCAGTCACTCCAGGTGATACCCATGTCGCTGCTACTGTAAAGCTCGCCGTTCGCGTCAAGGAGATAGAGAGCATCGGTAGTCGCCGCAAAGCTCGACACCTGCGGCACAAACGGGAACGTCAGCACCGTCTTGCTCCATGTGCCAGCAAGCGGGTCGGCGGCACTGCTTAGCACAAAGGTGCCGTTATCGTTTACCAGACACAAAAACTCGCCGTCGAGCATCACGGTCTTCGACGCTTGCAACGTTGAGGACACGTTTGGCAGGTCACGGCGGTGACTCTGCTCCCACTCAATGACATCAGGCTCTTCTTGATGAACATTCACTTTCACCTTATAGTCACGGGTGTGCTGACCGTCGTAGGAAGTGACGCGCAGTGTCACGTCGCCACTGAAGTCGATAGAATCGCTGCTATTGCTTCTATAGGTAATAGTAGTATCTTTCTGCACATTTCCATTCTTGACGATGAACTGCTTTGACGCCACTGTGCTGGCACTGCTCACGTTGACACACAGTGCCGTCACGCGTGTGCCGTAGGGCAACGAGTCGGCATTATATATAACGCCCAGGTCCTGGTCGATGGTGAAACTCACCGAGTCAAGACCAGTGGCAATCTTGGTGTTGGCCTGCAACGAGAATGCCGATATCAGTGTTGTCGTGTAGGAATAGGAGCTATAGTCGGTGTCAGTAGATGTGCCAGGATCATCATTCTTGTTGCAAGAGGCAACTGTCGATGCCAGCAGCACGAAGAGAAGCAAATATAATGGAATGTATTTGTTCATTTTCTTTATTTTTTGTGGTTTTCTTGAAATAACTTGCAAAATTACAACAAAATTAGTGTTAATATATCAATACCCACACCTTAATTAAGATAATAAAAGGCAAAAGTCAATTTTTTACACCTTTTTAACGAAGTTACTCTGCTCTCTCACATCACAACTGCCACCATCGTTTCACAACTTTTAACCGCAACTTACTATGAGTTTGCCGTGATAATTACTAATTTTGTAAAGCTCTGAAACACATCATGTCGTAATGAAAACAATACTCATTCATATATTCGCTGCTTGCTGCTACTTTGCGCTCAATGCTCTAAGCAAGAGATTGATACACCATTGGTTGATGACAACAACAAGCATGAACTTCCTGCCGGGAAACACGCTCTTAAGGTGCTGGCGATTGGAAACTCGTTTCTCGATGACCCAATGGCATACCTCGATGCAATAGTGCGAGCCTCTGGCATCGACCGAAGCACGCTTTGCATATATTCGGCAACTAAAGGAAGCACTTCGCTCGAATACTGGGCGGAGGTCTGCAATAGCGGCGAAGAGGTCTCCATTACTCGTCGCTCGGGACTTATCACCATGCCCACCACACAAGCCTCTCTCAACGAGCTGCTTGCTCAAGACTGGGACGTGGTGACGGTGCAGCAACTCTCCAACCTGGCGCAAGATGCCAATAAGCTCTCTCCACACTTGCCTTTTCTGGTAAGCAAAATCAGAGAGAATTGTCCTAACAAGAATGTGGTCATCGCCTGGCAGCAAGTGTGGAGCTACTGGGGAGGAAGTCTAGAAATAAGCCTCAATGACTGGCAGAACATCATCGATGTTGTCAAGATGGTTGACAGCTACGACATCGACATGATCATACCAACAGGCACAGCAATTCTAAACGCTAGAGCCACTGTGCTCAACACTCCTCACGGACTGCTTCGCGACAAGAAGCACCTGGCTTTCGGAGTGGGGAGATATGTGGCTGCTTGCACTTGGTTTGAGGCGTTAATTGAGCCGGTCTATGGCGTGAGCGTGATGGGAAACACCGCTGTTCACGCTATCACCGATGCCGAGCAGAACTACTCCACCTACGAGACCGTCCCCGTCACCGATGAGAACCGCACTCTCTGCCAGCAATGCGCCGTGAATGCCGTCAACAACCCCTTTCTGATTACAGTCATAGGTGATCGATGATTTCTACTCTATTGCCATCAACTTCAAAGCTGGTGGCTTTAGTTTTATCCACCGTTGGAGATTTTATTCCGCCACCTAATGTCACCGGGGCGGTCTCTATCCTTATCTTGTTCCAAGTGCCTGCTTCGAGCAGCTGATGTAACACATTAGCGCCACCTTCCACCATCACGCTGGTGATTCCGCGGCGATAGAGGTCGCGAAGCCATGCTTGCGGCTCGTTGGTGTCGAGTCGCATCCATTCGACATTGCCTTCTACTGCTTGCCTTTTCTCATTATATATCAACGTTTTGCCTCCATCGGTCATCAAGTGGCACTTTTGTGGCATCGAAAGGTTTCGGTCAAGCACCACACGCAAGGGCGAGTTGCCGCTCCAGTGGCGCACGGTGAGCGACGGGTTGTCGATTTTCACCGTGCCGGCCCCCACCACGATGGCATCGACCATCGACCGCTCACGGTGCATGAGCGCCTGAGTCAATGGTGTGCTGAAACGCACCGCGCCATTTTCATTGGCGAGGTAGCCGTCGCTGCTCTGCGCCCACTTGAGCAGCACCCAGGGCACACCGCTAGTGTGGGCAGTGAAGAAGCAACGGTTCAGCTCACGACATTCACGCTCAAGCACGCCAACTGTCACCTCTATTCCCGCCTCACGCAGCATCGCCACGCCGCGGCCGCTCACCTTCTCAAAGGGGTCGAGACTACCCACCACAACTTTATTTATTTCTTTTTCTATCAGGAGTTTAGCACATGGTGGTGTTTTTCCATAGTGTGAACATGGCTCAAGAGTGACGTAGATGGTGCTCATGGGAAGCAGTGAATGGTCACGCACGCCAGCGATGGCATTAACCTCGGCATGGGCATGACCGCAGCAGCGGTGAAAGCCCTCACCAATAATCTTGCCGCCGTGCACCACCACAGCACCCACCAGGGGGTTGGGCGAGGCATGTCCCCCACCCTGCCGTGCCAGCTGCAAAGCTCTATTCATGTATTTCTCGTCGATATCAATCACAGCGCAAAATTACAACAAAAAACTCGCAACTCTGCAATAACAAGCACACTAATTATTGATATTATGAAGATTGGTAATGCTCCAACAGGAGTGGGTGTTGTTGATGTAGTGCGCCGTATTAACGGCGTTCAAGAACATCTATTGTGCATTATTCATCATTGAAAAACAGGGCGCACACCAGCGTCAGGTAGCGCGGCACATTCTTGTCACGGCTCCACACCATGTCGATGCCCAGCAACTGGCTTGCCGTCTCGCTCACGTTGAAGCCGTAGGCCTCCAGCGACGGGCGCACCACATCGGGATGGCGGCACGGATTGCCCTCGAGGCGGGCACAAGGCGCATCGCCGCAACGCTCGCACTTGCCCACAAAGCCCAGCGCAAAGCCTTGCTTCTCACGCTCCAACTCCAGCAGACGGCGGTTTAGCCGCTCCAGCTCGGGTCGCATGAGGTCATGGACTCGTTCCAGCGGCATCTTCGCATCGTGAGGCGTGAGTTTCACGCCAATTATCATCACCTTATTATAGGGCAACAAATCTTGTAGTGTGTCGTGGTCAAACGGCGGGCAGCCCCACCTCTTCCCGTAGTTGGGACAATGCCGGCAGCACGCCTCAAAGGTCGCCACATCACGAAACTCCTCCACATAGCGGTCACGGTCAACAACAGCGACCACCTCCTCGGCTTTATAGTTCCTCTCGTCCATGATAAATAATAAACGAAAACCTCTACTCTCCTATTGCATGCTTGTATTCTAAAAGTTTGTTCTGATATTCGGCAAAGGCATCGGTGCGCTTGTCGCAAGCCTGCTGGTAGAGCAGTTGTGCTTCAAGCAAATCAGTCATTTTCGACATCCCAGCATTATAGTAGTCGCGGTTCACGCGCAGGTTTTCTGTCGCCTGTTCTATGCTCCGTTGAGCCAGCTGCAGTTGGCTGTAAGCCTCTTCTACACCGTTCCAGGCATTCTGCATGCCTATGATGAGCAAGTCGGTGTTATTGGCAAGCTGCTCTTGAGCCTTCAGATGCTCCAACTTGCTGCGGTTCACGGCGTGTGTGCCTCCCCACCATCCCGAGATGGGGATGCTCACAGTAGCGAATACCATGCCAAACGTTTGATTCTTGTCAAGCAGGTTATGGAAGTTATATCCTGCCCCCACCGCCACAGTGGGCAGGTTCTTGCCCCATGTCATTTTTTCTTGCAATCCCGTAGCCTCCACCTGCTTATCAAGCAGCTTATATTCCGGCGTGCGGAGCACCGCAGTGTGGTGGTCTTGTTTCATTGCCATTGGTGGCACAGTCTCGGCATTGTAGGTGATGACAAAACTCGTGTCGCGAAGTCCGCAATACTGACTCAGCAACATGCGCACCAACGCGATGCCGTTGCTGAGTTTCAGCTTCTGGCTCTCCACATCGTTCTGCCGCAGCTGCACCTGAAGCAGGTCGTTGCGTATCGCCACGCCAGCCCGCACCGCCACATCCACGTCTTTGTAGATGTCATTGAGCAACGTCTCCACCACTTGCACAGTCTTCATCTTCTCTTGCAAAGTGGCAAGTTGCCAAAAGTATTGCTCGGCGGTTTTCTCCACCTCATTCTCTGAGAGTTGGAGTTGCAGATGACTCACGTCCTCACCCACCTTCGCCAAACGGTTGCCATTGACTATTTGACCGCCAGCAAACACGGGCTGAACCGCCATCACCGACGCAATGGTGCCGCTTTTCATCATCGATATATTGATAGGGCTAGCCAGCGATGCCAAGGCCTCGGGAGGGAAACTCTGAGCAAGAGCCGCGCCAAGCTCTGGCGAAATCATACTTGATGGGTCCAGGGTCATTTGCATCAAACTCTTGCTGGAGTTGAACATCAGGCCTGTAGCGCTCACTTCAGGAAAATACTTCGTGAACGCCTCCTTGCGCTGAAGCTTAGCAGCCTCAATGTTGTGATGCGCTGTGCGTATCGCGATATTGTTGCGACATGCCGAGTCGCAGATTTGCTCTAAAGTGTAGCAATTTTGAGCGTCCACCACTATAGCAAAGCTCGAAACTACCAGCATCACTAAATAAAATCTCCTCATAATATATAGTTAAAAACTAAAAACTTATTTCGTTGAAACTTTCCAATAAACCACGGGCAACATGGTGACCACCATAATCAGCGAACCTATGCCACCGGCAAAGATGGTGACGCCCACAGGCATCCAGAACGACGACTGAGCGATAATCATGGGCACCACGCCCACTGCCGTGGTCGCTGTGGTAAGGAAGATGGGCACCATGCGACGCTTGCCGGCATCGTAGGCGGCCTGCTTCACCGCGGCATTGTAGGCCTTGCGGTCCACCGTCCAGTCGCCATGCTCCTCCACATATTTCTTTATAAGGTCGATAGCATGTTCAAAGATTAGTATCTCGTTGCGCATTATTATTCCCATGAGAGTAATAACACCCATCACCGAGGTTAAGCCCAATGTGTTGTCCATCAATTTCAGTCCTATCAAAGAGCCTGGAAGCATCAATGCAAGAGCCGCCATGCACACTGTGGTGACACCAAACTTCTTGAAGTTGAACAACAGGAAGAAGAACACTATAATCATGGCAATTCCCACTCCGCCAAAGATTTGAGGAAAGGCATCATTCACATATTCTATCTCTCCGCCCACCTCGGTGCGCACACCTTCGGGAAGCTCTGTCTCGTTCTCCATAATATCAGCAACTTTTCGCTCGACAGGTGAGGCATATACCCCACTTGCAAGCTGTGCCGTCACAGTGAGGCAACGCTCGCCGCCACGGTGCAGGATGCGGGTCTCGCCCCATTTTGGCGACACCTCAGCCACCTGACGCAGCGGAACGGTGGTGTTCTTGCCACTGATAGAGCCATCGAGAATCGACGATGCCGTCGCGACACCTATATCTTTCACATTGGTGTAGTTCAACACCGCATCGTCTTTCACCACAATGGGAACTTCGGTGTTTCCCTCCCAAATCTGCCCCACGCGCAAGTCGCTAGTGGCGGCACTTATCGCCAGTGAGGCGGTACTGCGGCTGATGCCCAACTGCGCCGAGGCAACGGGATCGAGCGTCACGTTGATGTAAGGCGACGGCTCAAAGTAATCGGCATGCACCCATTCCAGCTCGGGCATATCCCGCATGCGTGACATCAGTCGTTCGGCAGCCACGTGCAATGAGTCGATGTCTTCGCCATAGAACCGATATTCCAGCTCGGGCACTTCCAGATAATCGATGCGCTTGAACCGCACGTAGGCTCCTGGGTAATGCTCCGAGAGTTGGGGCTGATATTTATTGATGAGGTCGATGGTCGCCTCCTGCGACTTGGTGTTCACAATGAACTGCGCAAAGTTCTTGCCAGCCATCTGCGGTGCGTAGGCGGTCATAAATCTTGGCGACGAGCAGCCAATGAAACTTGTGACGCATTTCACATCCTTGTCCTGCATCAGCACCTGCCGCACCGAGTCGGCGATAGCACGGCTGTCGTCGAGACTCTTACCCTCGGGCAGGAAAATCTCAACGGCAAACTGGTCGCGGTCGGCGTAGGGGAACATTCTTACCTTCAACGAAGGAATAATTAATGAAGAAATCAAAATTATCACTATGCCGCCAATTATCGTGAACCACGGATGGCTGAAGGTGAAATCTAGCACGCGGTTATATAACCTCTGAACGCCACGAGTGATGACGTTGCCGTTGGTGCTCACTTTATTGGGCTTGATAATCAGCACCTCGAGGAAAGGTATCACCGTCACTGCCAGCAGCAGCGACACCATGAGATTTATCGCGATAGTCCACGGGAACACGCCAATGGCGTCAAGGAACGCGCCACGCATGGTGAGCAGCAGCGGGAAGAAGATGACACTGATGCATAGTGTGGCAAGCATCATGGGCATGAAATACTGCTTTGCCGAGTCGATGGCGGCACGCTTGGGCTCGTAGCCCTTGCCTAGATATTCTAAATATCCGTCAATCACCACGATAGCGTTGTCAACCACCATTCCCAGCACCACGATCATCGCCGCTAAAGTGACGATGTTTAGCTCCAATCCCGCCATATACATGATAGCCACCGAGATAAATGTGCTTAGTGGCACTGTAATCGCAGCCACTATCGCCGACCTGAACGGGAACAGAATCATCATCACCAGAATGATGACAGCCATCGAAATGAGCAGGTCACGCAAGAAGTCGCTTATATTTGTCCAAAAATGCGTAAAATTTTGCCGCAGGTAGCGGATAGAACAAAATTATCGCCAAATAAAACATCGCATTCTGTCAAGTTTTATTACTTTTGCACATTAAAAATGCGATTAAGCGAGAGCAGCGTCAAGCTTGCTTGAACATTGCCAAGCGTGAGCATTTTATTAAAAAAACAGGAAAAGATGAACCGTAACGAGGAAATAACATTTCAGTCATTAGCCGAAAGGGAGGAAGTGAGAATTGGCTACTCCGACAACGACATGGTGATTGTTGACAGCATTCAGAAGTTTGCCGAAATCAATGCCGCACACATCGCTATGAATGTGATTATGATTTGCACCAACGGCAGGATACAAGCCCGCATGAACGACATGCACCTCTCTTTGACAAAAAACCAGGTGGCGATAGTGCCTCAAAATGTGCTGGTGACCGACATTATGATTAGCCCCGACTTCAACCTGAAAGCCCTGTTCCTCAACAATAGCATTCTTCAAAGCCTGCTGAGGGAGAAGATGGCGATATGGAATGATGTCATGTATATTCACCACCACCATGTCATCACGCTTGACAAAGATTATTTAGAGACTTTCCCTATGTTTTATGACATGCTCAACAGAGCAGTGGAACGCTCTCAAGAGAACCCTTTCGGAACTGAGATTATTCAGTCGATACTTACCACCGGAATTCTCACTTTGTGCGGGGAGATGAAGCTGATGCTGCCTAATGAACATCGCAACGAAGAGACAAAATTGTCGAACTCCCACTTCCAGCGATTTCTCGAGTTGCTGCACAACAGCGATGTGAAATATCGACCCGTAGATTATTATGCCGGCGAACTCTGCATCTCGCCAAAGCACCTCACCTCGATATGCAAGAAAATATCGGGAAAGACTGCCAGCACATGGATAAGGGAGCAAGTGCTCGAAGACATCCGATATTTACTGAAAAACACCGACCTGAGCATCAAGCAAGTGTGCAACCAGGTGGGATTCTCTAACACCTCATTCTTCGGAAAATACGTAAAAGAGCACCTCGGAATGACACCCATGGAATACCGAAACAGCTAGAGCACAATTGAGCTTACAAGCTGACAAGGAACAAGCTGACAAGGGAATGGTTGCTGTCGCAGCAAGAATCGGCTTCGCCTAGAACCTTTAGCTCGACGAGAGCATGAAGCCAAGTCGCACAAAGTGCGGTGGGCGGTGGCGAAGCCATCATGCTTGACTCAAATTGAACAAAATTTGGAATAAAAATTAATCAAAAATGCGATTAAGCGAGACAAAATTAGTGCAAGGTGAATGAAAGCAAAACTTGTTTGAGATTTCTGAACCGCAGCCTAATTTATCCAAATCTTGTGCTTGCACAAAGCACAAAGTCTTGAGAGTGTGAGCATTTTATTCTAAATTTTGGGTAATTTTATTTTATAATTTTGTTGAATTTCCACGCGAAGCGTGTTCAATGAGTTCTCAAGGCAATTCTGTGCTTGTTGTTTCTGGTCGTTTCTAGTCGTTTGACTCAACAACAACCAATTTGCACTAATTTTCACTAAGAATTGTTTGTAATTGTTTGAAAAAAAACACTAAATTTGCAAGAATAAACAATTTCGTTTTAATTCGTGTGATTTTTTCCCTGAGAGAAAAACAGTGAAAATACTAACATTTAAAATATACTGACAATGAAAAGAACTTTACTGTTACTATTGGGAGCGTGGGTGCTCACAGGCTGGGCGCAGCAGGTGACGGTGACATCGAGCACGCCGCTGCTCAGGGGCGTGGAGCCCGCCTTCTACCCCACTCTGAACGCCAGCGGCGACCGCTTGCTCTACAGCGACGCCGACGCTCACGGACTCAAGATGCTCGACTTGAGCACACAAACCATCACCACCATCAGCGACCTCAGCGGTGCGGGCTACGACGCCAAGTGGAGTAACGACGGCGACGTGTATTACATCACCAGCAAGGTTGACGAACTGAGCCGACTGGTGCTGCGCACCGGTATGCGCTACGACATGGCACGCCACACCAGCGACGTGGTGCTTGAGGCACAGCACGGTGCCGTACACCTCGAAGCGGGCACCAGAGGCATGGCGATGAACGGCGAGAAGCACAATTTCGCCACTGCGCCCAACCGCGGCGTGAGCGTCTATACCACTGGTTCGCAGCTGGTGGTGAACATTGACGGCAAGGAGAACCGCTACACTCCCGTTGAGAGCTACGCCGGATATCTGTGGGCGTCGGTGTCGCCTAAAGGCGACAAGATAGCGTTCTTTGCCGCCGGCAAGGGCATCGTTGTCACCGACCTTCAAGGCAAGGTGCTCGCCCAGCTCGGCAACTACGAGATGCCCTGCTGGTACAACAACGACTACCTCGTTGCCCAGAACGCCAGCGACGACGGCTACCAGTACACCTCGTCGCAGATCCTGCTCCTCAAAGCCGACGGCACCTTCCGCCACGAGCTAACCCCCAAGACCTCGATGACCATGCAGCCCACCTGCGGCGGCGGCAAGATCGCCTACACCACCATCGACGGCAACATCACGTTGATAACAATAGACATTAACTAACTCAAGGTTAGTTGGTGCTTCGCACGATTAGTTGGTGCTCCGCACGATTAGAGATTAGAGTTTTAGTGGACAAAGGACCAAGGACTAAGTACAAAGTACAAAGGACAGAAAATATGAGCTTATGTTCTTATGTCTAAAAATGAAAACAAGAGCATGGTCGTTTCTAGTCGTTTGACTCCACAATAACCACTAATTTTTCATTATTAATTGTTTTTTAATTGTTTGCAATTGTTTGACAAAAATATGAAAAAGATATTATTTCCAATAGCATTGATTATGGTCGTTGCAGTTTTTGCAACCGCCAACCGAAACTATATGCCCCATGTATATATCAACCCTGGTCACGGGGGGCATGAGAGTGACGACCGCAACGTGGTGGTATATCCCTTTGCCGCTGGCGACACCTCGGGATTCTGGGAGTCGAACTCCAACCTCAAGAAAGGTTTTGCCCTCAACAGCTGCCTGCGAGCCAAAGGCTACACCACAAGCATGTCGCGAGTGACAAATGACGCCAACAGCGACCTCGCACTCTCGACCATCGTGGCACTGTGCAACAGCAGCGGTGCCGACATCTTCTACGCCATCCACAGCAACGCCACTGGCGTGCCGGCGCGGCGCAACCACATCTTGGGGCTCTACCGAGGTTACACTGGTTCGCCAGTAATAGCCAACAGCGACGTGCTTGCCAGCACCCTCATGGAGCGACTGCAACAGAACCAGGCGGCGGTGTGGACCAGTAGCTACCAGATTGCCGGCGACTTCACCTTCTATCCCGACTGGCACAACGCCGGGCTGGGCGTGCTGCGAGGCAACAACGCCGTGTCGATGCTCAGCGAGGGGTCTTTCCACGACTATATCCCCGAGACTTACCGCCTCCTCAACGATAACTACTGCTGGATGGAAGGCTGGAATTTCTCGCTCGGCGCCGATGACTACTTCGGCTACAGCTTCTTTGGCAAGGGCTGTGTGGCTGGCAACATCCGCGACAACCGCATGCCACGCGTGATCAACGACTTCATCATGTTTGGCGACGACAACCGCGAACCAGTGTGCAACGCAACCGTCATCCTCCTCGACATGGACGACAACCCTCTCGACACCTGCTACACCGACGACCTCTACAACGGCATCTACGCATTCAAGATGCTCGACCCAGGGAACTACAAAATCAGGGTGGAGCAAGAGCACTATTTCTCTCAAACCAAGCAAGTGACCATTCAAGCCAACCACTCGAGCTACTGCAACTTCGACCTCGCGCGAGTGCGCGAGACACCGCCCGAGATCATCAATTACTCGCCGGTATGGAACGAGGGCGACGCGCCTCTCAAAGCCAACACCCCCGTGATTTTTGAGTTCAACTGGGACATGAACACCGCTGTCACCGAGAATGCCTTCCACATCGAACCCGCTGTAGAGGGCCACTTCCGCTGGGAAGACAGCAACTACCGCATGGTGTTTGAGCCCAACGATGCCTACGACATCAACACCCTCTACACCGTCACCCTCGACACCACAGCCGAGCACGGCGGAGGCATGAGACTCCAAGAGCCTTTTACGCTCCAGTTCATGACCACTTACCGCAAATATCTTGAGGTACTAGACATCTTCCCGCATGAGGGCGACCCAGTGCATTACAAGGCTGCCACCATTGAGCTGCGCACCGACTCGATGCTCAACAACAGCTACTACTACGACAAGATACTCCTCACCGACAAAGACGGCAATCTCCTGACTTATAACCGCCGCAACACTAAGACCGGCAAAAACACCGACCCATTCGGCTTCATACGCATCCCTGTTGCCTCAACTATGGTTCCTGGAGAGGAATACACCCTCACCATCTTGAGTGAGATGAGCGACACCGCAGGGATCCACCTGCCCGAGACAATCGTGCACAAGTTCACCGCTGTAGATGCCGGCGAGGAGAAACCCGACGCAACAGTGATTGAAGGCTTTGAGGATGCAAGTACATTCTCGGTGGAAGATGTCTCGGTTAACACCGATGTTGCTTTGAGTGCATCTACCGACCGCCTCTTTGGCAGCAAGTCGTTGCAAATCAAGATTAACGACCCATTGTCACTGGAATCAGGCATCTACAGCACATCGTTTGATGATGTCATAGTAAATGGAGATGAAGAGCTTTCTCTGCATGTGAATGGCGACATGAGTAACTTATATCTCAGATTGCACCTCAGGAGTACCGATGAGAGCCAAGATAACGTTTTCATCGATTTCGGCAAAATCGACTTCCACGGATGGCGATACATCACAGGAAAGGGAAATCTTAACCCCAACAAAACTTACAAAATAGTGATGATAGAAACCGATAGCGATGAGGATGACCCAATCAACAGTGCCACCATCAAGCTCGACAATCTGCTCAAGACCCAGAAGGCAGTTTCGGTGTATGGCGACGTGAACGGCGACGGAGAGGTAACAGCAACCGACATCACAGAGCTTTACAACTATCTTCTCTATAATGACGACAGCCACATCGTTAATGGCGACCTCAACGACGATGGAGAAATCACCGCCGCCGACATCACCGCCGTGTATGTCGTGCTGCTCGGTCCAAGCAACGACGCACCGACCTTCCTTCCAGAATCTGCTCACAAGAGTGGCGTGAAGGTGGGACCCATCCCTTCTAGCGACTATATCATGGCGAGCGCGCAAGGCTACATCCAGGGCGTAGAACTTTACGACCTGAGCGGCAACCTCGTGGCACGCAACGGCGGCAACTACATGAACGTGGAAAGCGTCAACGACGGCCACTATATATTAAAGGTGTATTGCGGCGACGAGGTGTCAACCCACCATGTAGCAGTAAAGCACTAAAGGTGTCCTCACCACTACAAGCAAAAAAGCTGACAAGACAATAGCAGAGATACTGGCACTTACATCAAGCCGCAATCCTCTACCTTTGTCTTGTCAGCTTGTTAGATTGTTCGATCGTTCGTCTGTTCAATCGGTCGATTTTTCGATTGTTCGATCGTTCGATCGTTCAATTATTCGATTGTTCGATTATTCGATTGTTCGATTGTCTGCATTAATGCTGTTTTTTAATATCGTTTTTTACAATCCTTAACCATCAAACCAGCCTTTTAGTTAACATATCTTCTTTTTAGTTAAACATTCTTCAATTAATATTTATTAGAATAATCTTTTATAATTTTGCAGCCAAAATTATTTATTTACATAGAAGCTAACAAGCAGACAAGGAACAAGAAAACAAGACAATGGTAAAGGAGCTAACAAGGAACAAGCTTACAAGGCAATTGTAATTGTCGCAGCTTTACACTTGTCTCGTTCGCTCGTCAGCTCGTTCGCTTGTCAGCTCGTCAGCTAAAAACAAACTATAAATGGCTGCAAGTCAATTTGCTAAAGTAATTGCCGAGAGTTCGTCAACGCGCTCCGAGTGGAGCTTGGTTGACGGCAACAACGTGGTAGCACACGCTGTGATTTCGGGTATCAACCCCTATTTCTTGACACGCAGGGAAATCAGCCACATCATCCGACTCGAGCTGCCCCGCGAGTTCTTCAAGCGACGCTGGGACAAAGTTTATTTTTATGGTGCGGGATGCTCCAACCCTGAGCGCAACAAGATTGTTGAACTGTCGCTTGTGGCACAGTTCAAGACACCAGTCGTTGTTGAGAGCGACCTCGTGGGGGCCGCTCACGGACTCTTGCAGAACGAGGCGGGCCTGGCGTGTATTCTCGGCAACGGCTCCAACTCATGCTTCTATGACGGTGAGCGCATCACCAAGAGCGTGACACCTGGCGGCTTCATCCTCGGCGACGAGGGCAGCGGCTCATCGATGGGACGCATCTTCTTGAGCGATGTGCTCAAAAACCTGGCTCCGAAAGAGTTGATAGAAGAGTTCTATGCTGTGAACAAAATCACCAGCGCCAATGTGATGGATGCTGTGTATAACAACCCACACGCCAACAACAACCTGCACAACTACTCCTTTTTCCTTGCCGACCACCTCGACAACGAGTATTGCCACGACCTTGTCACCAATGAGATAAAACGGTTCTTCGACCGCAACATCTGCCAGTATGAATACAAAGACTTCCCCGTGTGCTTCGTGGGCTCAGTAGCCACACGCTACAGCGAGATCTTGCTGCAAGTGGCTTACAGCTACAACGTAAACGTCAAGAAAATCGTCAGCGAGTCCATGCCAGGACTCGTGGTCTATCACTCAGTGGCAATGAACGGATAAGTTCTTAGCTGACAAGCTAACAAGCTAACAAGCTAACAAGCTGACAAGGCAAGTGGAATGATGCGACACAACTACCACTGCCTTGTCAGCTTGTTCCTTGTCAGCTTGTCAGCTAAATTATTGTGTAAATTATACTAAAAATATGTTTATAACCTATAAATAAAACGCTTTTAAGAAAAATGCACACTTTTTTTATTTTTTATTCCAGATGTTTGTTGTATTTTTGTAATCTAAACGCGAAACATTATGATAATTAATAAGAAACTATTACTTTTTGCAGTATCGGTACTCCTGTTTTCATCAATGTCAATGGCTCAAACCTTAACCCAAGATGAGACACAAAAAGTTCAACAAATCATCACCTCCGTTATGCCCGAGCACATGGGCATAGGCGAGTTGAAGGTTAGGTCTATCGATGTTGTCGAAGACTCAGTGAAGATTGACTTGAGCGAGAACTTCGGCGACGTGCCTTTCACCCAGGAGAGCATCAAGCAGCTCAAAGACGACATCTCGCAGGTCCTCTCAGAGCAGTACCGCAACCACAAGGTGGCGATCAGCATCGCCGGCAACGACATCGAGAACTATTTCTCCGAGTTCGAGAACTCCTATAAGCGCAAGCACAACGCCTTCGTCACCCCTGTGGATGAGAGCCGCCACTATAAGAAAGGCCTGAGCGGAAACATCGTGGCGGTGTGGCCCAGCCACGGCTGGTATTTCGAGCCTTACCTCAACCGCTGGGAGTGGCAGCGCGCACGCATGTTCCAGACCGTGGAGGACATGTACACCCACAGCTATATGATACCGTTCATCATGCCCATGCTTGAGAATGCGGGGGCATACGTGTGGGACGCCCGCGAGCGCGACACCCACAACTTCGGAGCAGTGGTAGATAACGACGGCGGCAACGCACAAAGCGGATATCACGAGACCAATGGCGGCAAGAAATGGAAAAACGGCGATGGCAGCGGCTTCGCCTACCTCCGTGACCAGTACAAAGACTTCGAGAACCCCTTCGAGGAAGGCACCTACCGCATGATAGAAGCCGAGAAAGACAAGAAGAAGGAAGCGACCGCATCATGGGACGTGGAAATGCCCGAGGCTGGCACTTTTGCCATCTATGTGAGCTACAAGTCACTGCCCAATAGCGCACACGACGCCACCTACACCATTAACTCACAGGAAGGCAGCCACCAGTTCAAGGTTGACCAGAGCATGGCAGGAGGAGTATGGGTATATCTTGGTTCATTCGAGCTCGCAAAGGGCATGAACAAGAACGTGGTGACGCTGAGCAACCTCAGCAGCGACAAAAAGGCGGTCATCACAGCCGACGCCATCAAGGTGGGCGGCGGCAAGGGCAATATCGTGCGACGTGTGGCGCTACCCACCCCCGAGAACCGTGCCATCGCCGAGAAGAACGACGACATGAAATACTTGGGCAAGGAAGGCATCGACTACCAGTATGTGGGCAGCGGTGAGCACCCCTGGTTCCACCTGGGCTCGCGCTACTTCCTGCAATGGTCGGGATTTCCACACAAGGTGTATTCCACCAGCGACGGCATCAACGACTATGTTGACGACTACCGCAGCCGTGGCGAGTGGGTCAACTGGCTCGCCGGAGGCAGCGACGTGTTGCCAGGCAAGCCAGGTCTCAAAGTGCCTGTGGATGTGTCGTTTTGCCTGCACACCGACGCTGGCACCACCAAAAACGACGACATCATAGGCACTCTGCTCATCTACTGCACCACCAAGAACGGAAAGCAGTTCGGAAAATATGAGAACGGCACACCACGCGAACTCTCGCGACAGTTTGCCAACATTGTCTCTACTGAGGTCGTTAACGACATACGCGCCAAGTACGAACCCAACTGGACCCGACGAGGCATGTGGGACAAGAGCTACTACGAGGCACGCGTGCCCGAGGTGCCAGCTCTGCTCATGGAGCTGCTGTCGCACCAGAACTTCGCCGACATGAAATATGGCCTCGACCCGCAGTTCCGTTTCGACGTGAGCCGCGCCATCTACAAGGGCATCGCCAAGTTCATCGCCAAGCGCGACCACCGCGAATGCGTCATCCAGCCACTGCCCGTCAGCGCCTTTGCCATCAACAAGGTGAGCGAGTCGCTCTACATGCTGAACTGGGAGCCAACTCCCGACCCCTTGTGCGCCAGTGCGGTAGCTAAGAAATATATCGTCCTGGAACAAGTGGGCGACGGCGGATTTAAAGAGATTGAAATCGTTGACGAGCCACACTATTCGGTCCACATCACCGACAACGAGATTCACAGCTACAAAATCATTGCTATGAACGAGGGCGGACGCAGCTTCCCGAGCGAGACACTGTCGCTGGGGGCCGCCAAGAACAGCAAAGGCACAGTGATGGTGGTTAACGACTTCACACGCATCAGCGGCCCCGACTGGTTCGAGAGCGGCAACATGGCTGGCTTCTACGACAACAAAGACCACGGCGTGCCTTACATGGAGCAAATCAACTTCCTCGGCTCGCAGTTTGAGTTCCGACGCAACCTGCCCTGGCGCGACGACGACGCACCAGGCTTCGGCGCTTGCCGCAGCAACCACGAGACAGAGAATATTGCCGGCAACACCTTCAACTATCCCACTCTGCATGGTAAAGCCATCATGCAAGCGGGCTACTCCTTTGTCTCAACAAGTGCTAAGGCAGTGGAGAATGGAGAGATTAACCCTACTGACTACTGCGCCCTCGACATCATAATGGGCAAGCAGAAGGAGATTCCCACAGGACGTGGAGCAATGCCCTCGCGCTACAAAGCTCTCACCAGCGGACTGATGAGCGCCATCACTTCTTACACCCGCAACGGCGGCAATGTGCTGATGACAGGTGCCTACGTGGGAAGCGACATCTGGGACAAAGACAGCCCAGCGCAAAACGAGATGAACTTCGCCAAGAACGTGATGGGCTACACCTGGGTAGATGGTCGCGCCACTCTCCTCGGCGAGGTCTATAGCGTACCCAGCACCCTCAAGATGAGCGACGGCATGGGACGACTCTCGTTCTATAACACCCTCAACAGCGACTTCTATGCCGTGGAGTCGCCCGACGCTATCAAGGCGAGCGACGACTGCGGCGCTACCATTCTGCGCTACAGCGAGAACAACATCCCCGCCGGCATCGCCTCAAGCCGATATGGCTACAAGACTGTCGTTGTTGGTTTCCCCTTCGAGACCATCAAGAGCGAAGCCGAGCGCAACACATTCATGAGCCGAGTGCTCAACTTCTTTGAGAATAAATAACACTAAAACATAAAAGACATGACAAAAATCAATTGCTTTATTCCTTTTGCCAACGCCGAGCAGGCACAGGCTACTGTCGATGGACTGAAAGCCAGCCCATTAGTGAACAAAATCTATTTGCTCGTGGGCGAGGAGGCTCAAGGCTCAATCGACGGATGCGAGATGCTAAAGGTGAACAACCTCACCTCTACTGCCACAATCAAGGCTATCGCCGAGCGTAGTGATGCATGCGTAACTTTGCTTTACACAAAGTATGTGACGTTGAAGTTCGCGCCTTACGCTATTGAGCGCTTCGTGAAAGTTCTTGCCGACACACAGAGCGGCATGGTTTATGCCGACCACTATAACGTGACTGACAAGGGCGCAGTTAAGGCTCCAGTAATCGACTATCAGATTGGCTCGCTGCGCGACGACTTCGACTTTGGTTCAGTGCTCGTGTTCTGCGCCGACTGCTTCAAGAAAGCTGCCGCTGCCATGAAGGCGACCTACGAGTTTGCCGGCCTCTATGACCTGCGCCTCAAACTCTCGCAATACAACCTTCTAACCCACATCAACGAATATCTCTACAGCGACGTGGAGCTTGACACCCGCAAGAGCGGCGAGAAGATTTTCGACTACGTTGACCCACGCAACCGCGGCCGCCAAATCGAGATGGAAGCAGCATGCACCGAGCATCTCAAAGAAATTGACGGCTATCTGCCACCAGTTAAGGTGATTGACGGCAAGGAAGTGCCCAACTTCAAGCACATCGAGTTTGACCACGACAAGTTTGAGGTGGAGGCCACAGTGATGATTCCTGTGCGCAACCGCATCCGCACCATCCGCGACGCCATCGACAGCGTCCTTTGTCAAAAGACAAACTTCAAGTTCAACCTCATGGTGGTTGACAATTTCTCGACCGACGGCACACGCGAGGCTATTGCCGAATATAACGACCCACGCCTCATCCACATCATCGCCGACTATTACGACATGGGCATCGGCGGCTACTGGAACCTCGCAGCTCACCACTCTAAGGCTGGCAAGTTCATCGTTCAGCTCGACAGCGACGACATGTACAAAGACGAGAACACGCTGCAAACTATGGTAAACGCCTTCTACGAGCAGAACGTGGCAATGGTGGTAGGCACCTACCTGATGACCGACATCCACTGCAACCCCATTCCTCCTGGCGTAATCGACCACAAGGAGTGGACTCCCGAGAACGGCCGCAACAACGCTCTGCGCATCAACGGTCTCGGCGCGCCACGCGCTTTCTACACTCCAGTGCTGCGTGAGGTGATGTTGCCCAACGTGAGCTACGGCGAGGACTACGCTCTGGGGCTTAACATCTCGCGAACCTACCAGATTGGTCGAGTCTATGAGCCAGTGTACCTGTGCCGCCGTTGGGACGACAACAGCGACGCCAACGTCGATGTGGTTAAGATGAACAACAATAACCTCTACAAAGACCGCATGCGCACTTGGGAACTCATGGCACGCATCGCGATGAACAAGAAGAGCTGCTGCTGTTGTTGCAAATAAACACCTATTTATGAGTCTAATCTTTGAAATAGAAGCACTCTACTCTCGCCAACTGAAAGTTTGGGGGCTGGCAAGGGAAAACTATGACGCACTATCTCACATGAACATCAAAAAGTTCAACTACAATGGTCGTGAGATAGTAGTACAGTTTAACCCTTGCCGCTACAACTCGGCAGCCGCAAAAGTTGACTCATTGTCGCTTAGCAAGCGAGAGTGCTTTCTCTGCTCTGAGCACCAACCTATCGAACAAGAAACAATCTTGTGGCAAGACTCATATAAGATTCAAATTAACCCTTACCCAATCTTCAATAGGCACCTCACACTGAGTTCTATCAAGCATCAACCTCAGGCTATTGAGCCCTTCATTGACGACATGATGCAGATGGCGGCAAAACTGCCAGGTTATGTGCTTCTCTATAATGGACCTCAATGTGGGGCTTCGGCTCCCGACCACCTGCATTTTCAAGCAGTTCCATTTGATGAATTGCCTCTATGCCGAGAAGCTATCCATGACGATTGTGACCTGAGCGTTTATTTCCCTTTCTTTTATATTATCAGGAAAAAAGCTACCGAAGCAAAACACTGGTTCCATGTCTTTGAAGAGGGCTTGCAAGAAATAAGCGAGGGAAACAGCGAACATCCACAAAATGTGCTATGCTGGAAAACCAAGAAAGAATGGCATATCATCATAATTCCACGCTCTAAGCATCGACCTGATTGCTATGGAGAAGGTGAAGACCAATTTCTATTGAGTCCAGCATCTGTTGAAATGACAGGAATATGGCCCATCGCAAGGGAGATTGACTTCAATCGCATTACACCCTCATTGCTTCAATCTGTCAGTGAAGAAGTAACTATAAGCGAAGACGATAAAGAATATATATTAGACTATTTTATAAATAACGTATAATAATATGGCACAAGTTCCGCAAGTGAGAGTAGGCATCATGACTGAGCCTATGATAGAGTTTGAACTCAACGGCGACTATCTTGTCAATGGCGAGAAGGTGACCGGCAATCAACTGGCGCAATGCGTCGATGGCATGGTAGAATGGAACGGCAAGCGATACCACGACTTGCTTTTTGAGCCTATCAACGTTGATAGCGACTCGTTCACGCTCGAGAATGTGACTATCGGGGTCAGCTTCCACTGGAAACGCAAGGAAAACCAGACTTTCCGTGGCGCACTGCACCTCATTGTCGAGAATGATGGCATTACCACCATCAACATCCTCTCGGTGGAGGAATACCTGCTGAGCGTGATTTCAAGCGAGATGAGCGCCACAGCTTCGCTCGAACTGCTCAAGGCTCACGCTGTAATTTCCCGCAGCTGGCTGTTGGCACAAATTCACAAAGACAGCGTTGCCACAGCTGCCGAGCCTGGTCTGCATCAAGAATTTGCAGCAAGCAGCGACGATGAGGAGATAAAATGGTGGGACCGTGACGACCACGTGAATTTCGACGTGTGCGCCGACGACCACTGCCAGCGATATCAGGGCATCACACGTGCCTCAACCGAGACCGTGAGGCAAGCCATCGAAGCTACCTGGGGACAGGTGCTGATGTATGGCGGCGAACTCTGCGACGCGCGATTCTCCAAGTCGTGCGGCGGCGTGTATGAGCAGTTTGAAAACTGCTGGCAAGATGATCACCACCCCTATCTGGTGGCTCGCCGTGACGATGACGACGAGATGAACTTCCCCGACCTTACACGTGAGGACAATGCCGCCGACTGGATACTCTCGTCACCGCATGCACACTGCAACACCACCGACAAGGAAATCCTCTCACAGGTGCTTAACGACTACGACCAAGAGACTACCGACTTCTATCGGTGGCGAGTGGAATATACACAAGAAGAGCTGAGCCGCATCATCAGCGAGCGCACCGGCGACGATTACGGACGCATCATCGACCTTGAGCCAGTGGCACGCGGCACAAGCGGACGCCTTTATAAACTCCGCATCGTGGGCGAGAGGATGACCAAGACCATTGGCAAAGAGTTGTCTATACGCTACGCCCTCTCGCCGTCGTGTCTCTACAGCTCGGCGTTCATCGTGGAGAAGATTGAAGAAGGCAACGATGAGTTCCCCGAGAAATTTATCTTGCGAGGGGCTGGATGGGGACACGGAGTAGGCCTTTGCCAAATAGGTGCCGCAGTAATGGGCGCAAAAGGCTACAACTACCAGCAAATCCTCCTCCACTACTTCATCGACGCACAAATCAAAAGCATATACTAATTAACCTACTATAATTGAGAACTATTATGAGCAAGAAAAACAATATCCCTACTAAACGTAATCCCTGGGCATGGATTCCAACTCTGTATTTTGCACAAGGATTACCTTACGTTGCAGTAATGACCATCTCGGTCATAATGTATAAGCGCCTTGGAATGTCTAACACCGACATTGCACTATACACAGGCTGGTTGGGACTTCCATGGGTAATAAAACCTTTCTGGAGCCCTTTTGTTGACATTATTAAGACTAAACGCTGGTGGGTACTTATTATGCAATGGGTTATTGCTATTGCCCTAGCTGGCATTGCTTTTACTATTCCCACTGCTTGGTGGGTGCAATTGACCTTTGCGGTGTTTATGCTCATGGGCTTTGCCTCTGCCACTCACGACATTGCAGCCGACGGTTTCTATATGCTGGCTCTTACAGAACATGAGCAATCGCTCTTTGTGGGCATACGCTCCACTTTCTATAGAATTGCCACTGTAGTGGGGCAAGGTCTTCTTGTTATTCTTGCAGGTGTCGTTGAGATGAACTCTGGACTAGAGCCAGTGAGAATTGACATTACTGCCAATCCTGATGCACCAGCCGTGGTAGCACAAATGCCCACCATCAGTGACAAAGACATCAATAATTCCAATGAGATACAATTTATAACCAGCGAAACGTCTATAAAAACTTCGGTTAAAGCTCCTGACAAGGCGCTATTAGGCGACAGCACACTCGCTTTTGCCGACTACAACAAAGCCATAGGCGACTCTATCAACAACGTTAACATTACTAATGGCTTCTACATCCCAGACCCTAAATTCACTAAAGATGACAAACTTGTTTACCAAAAAAACACTGATTTCAAGCTTGACAGTGCAAGCTGGCAAAACGACCACTACATTTACTACGGCAAGGACAACAATGGTTCTGAGATTACTGCTCTTGATGACAAACTAGCCAAAAAAGAAGAAGAAAAATCAGGTTTAGAAAATTGGATTGCTACAACTTTCCCCGACAAGTTCAAAGAAAAGAAAGCCAATGACAAAACATCCAATTTTGCTGTCGTTGCAGTTAGATTAAACAAGCAGCCTAAAGCTGGCGAACAGTATGTCTTAAATATCGCCAACGACAAAGGCAGCACCGACATCAAGGCAACACAATCAAGATTTGTATTTAATGAGAACAACTGGAACAAACCTGCCTATATTCACTTCTCTATCGACAATAAAATCAAAGAAGAAGTCTCATCTTCTTTTATAGGGACATCGGGCAATATTCCGCTTGCATGGGCTTTGGTCTTTGTGGTGCTCTCAGTATTTTTCTTAATAATCGCGCTTTACCACACCTGGGCAATGCCTAAACCTGCTGTTGATGCCAATCAAGACAAGAAAACTGCTAAAGAAATTATCTTGGGCTTCTTAGATACTTTCAAGACATTCTTCACTAAGTTCCCGGTGTGGCAGACGGTGGCCGCTATTCTTTTCATGCTATTCTATCGCTTCCCCGAGGCTCAATTGACTAAAATAATCATGCCGTTCCTTGTTGACCCATTAGACAAAGGAGGACTGGCACTATCAACTAGCGAAGTAGGTATCGTTTATGGCACAGTAGGTATTATTGGTCTGACAATTGGAGGCATCATAGGCGGCATCTTGGCGGCAAAGGGTGGACTAAAAAAGTGGTTACACCCCATGGCTTGGAGCATGTCTCTAACTTGCTTAACGTTTATCTACTTGGCTTTCACACAAGACCAAAGCTTCTTAACCATCAACATCTGTGTCTTCATTGAGCAGTTTGGTTATGGATTTGGATTCACGGCCTACATGCTCTACCTTATTTATTATAGCGAGGGCAAATACAAAACAGCGCACTATGCCATTTGCACAGGATTCATGGCTTTGTCGATGATGATGGGCATGATTGCCGGATGGCTCGAAGACCTTATCGGTTATCAAAACTTCTTCATCTGGACGATGATTTGCTGCTTGTTCACCATTGGTGCTGCATTCATCATCAAGGTTGACCCCTCATTTGGGCTCAAAGAGAAGAGCGAAGATAATAAATCGTAATTCCATTTAAGTCATTTCTCACACACTAGAGTTCATTATAGCAATGGCAAACAAACACCTATACATAATAGCTGGCCCCAACGGAGCAGGCAAGACCACGACATCAAAGCGTGTCTTGCCACAGCTTCTACACTGCAAGCATTGGGTAAATGCCGACGAGATTGCCGCTGGCCTATCGCCTTTTGACCCCAGCAGTGTCGCGTTTGAGGCTGGCAGAATAATGCTTAAGCGAATACAACAACTATTAAGCATGGAGGAGACCTTTGCCATTGAAACAACTCTTGCAACCCGCAGCTACCATAAGCTTGTTGAGCAAGCTCACTCTATTGGTTACAAGGTTGAGCTGTTATTTTTCTATCTGCCATCACCTGAGATAGCAAAGAAACGAGTTGCTCACCGAGTAAGAAATGGAGGGCATAATATTCCTGATGAAGTAATTGAGCGTCGTTACCACTTGGGGTTGAAAAACCTCAAGGAACTTTTCATGCCTATAGTTGATAAGTGGACTATAATAAACACATATCCTAACTTTTTTACTATAGCAAAAGGGAGTTATAATAACACTATTGATATTCAAAGCTTTAATATATTTAATGATATTATGGAAGCTAAAGAGCCTGAAGTTACTTATGGAGATGACTTTGACAAGATGCTTGTGAAGTGTTGTCGTGAAGCCACTCTTGACATGATAAAGGAAATGGCTATACACAATGAACTTGTAGTGACAGCAGGTCATGATGGCAAGCCCATTTGGGTAAAAGCGAGTGAAATTCTTGAAAAGAACCCTGAATTGACACTCAGAAATGTGGAATATACACCTGTCGATATTAAAATATAATAAAACAACATAGTTATGAAACGACACATTATATTAATGGCATTGGCACTGGTGGCGCTGGCTGCCAGCGCGGTGGTGAAACCGGGTATCGAGGTGCTTCGTGATGGCGGCTTCAAGCAGCTGCAAGGCAAGCGCGTGGGACTGGTTACCAACCCCAGCGGCATCGACAACAACCTCAAGTCAACAGTCGATATCCTCAACGAGGCACCTGGCGTGAAACTCGTGGCACTCTTTGGCCCCGAGCATGGCGTGCGCGGCAATGCCCATGCCGGCGATGCCGTGGGCGATGCCATCGACCCCGCCACTGGCGTGAAAATGTACTCGCTCTTTGGCAAGACCACCGAACCTACTGCCGAAATGTTGCGCGACATCGACGTGCTAGTCTATGACATTCAGGACATAGGCTGCCGCAGCTACACGTTCTATGCCACCATGGGCGTGTGCATGGAGGCGTGCGCCAAGCACGGCAAGGAGTTCATGGTGCTCGACCGCCCCAACCCGCTGGGAGGCAACAAGGTGGAGGGCAATCTCGTGGAGGAAGGATATTACTCCTTTGTGAGCAAGTATGCCATCCCCTACCTCTATGGCCTCACCCCTGGCGAGTTAGCGCAATATCTCAACGAGGAAGGCGTCATCGCCAAGCGGTCTAAAACCGGCAAGAAGTGCAAGCTCACCGTCATCCCCATGGAAGGTTGGACTCGCGACATGAAGTTCCGCGACACCGGCATGCCCTGGGTGTTGCCATCGCCACAGATTCCCGCACCCGAGAACGCGTTTTTCTATCCCGTGAGCGGCATCCTGGGCGAGCTCTACATCTTCAACACCGGCATTGGCTACACCTTGCCGTTTGAGTGCTTCGCCGCGTCGTGGATAGACGCCGAGGCCCTTGCCAAGAACATGAACGCCCTGAACTTGCCTGGCATGCACTTCCGCCCCATCAACTACAAGCCATTCTTCGCCTTGAGCGTGGCTGTCGATAAGTCGCTGCAAGAGGTACACGGCGTGCAAATCTATATCACCGACCTCGACAAGGCAAACCTTGTGCTCACACAGTTCTACTTCCTGCAAGTGATTCACGAGATGTACCCCAAGCAGGAGCTCTTTGAGCAGAACCCCAAGCGATATGCCATGTTTGACAAGGTGTGCGGCACAAAAGAAATCCGCGAGCGTTTCTGTCGTCGCTACAAAGTGGAAGACATCATCGACTACTTCAACAAAGACAACGAGGCGTTCAAAGCCAAGTCCTCAAAATATTACCTCTATCACTAATCTAGAATGTCTAAAAATTCTGGTTAAAGATGGATACTAAACATCAACAATATCTCAAGCGCATCAGGGATTTCATACCTAAAGACCGCATCTACACCGACGACCTGCACTGCCTGGCGTGGGGCACCGATGCCGGCTTTTACCGCAACATCCCTCAAGTGGTGGTGCGCTCAAAGAATGAGCAGGAAGTGTCGCAACTCCTTGCCATCGCCAACGAGATGCAGCTGCCGGTGACCTTCCGTGCTGCGGGCACCAGTCTGAGTGGACAGACCAACACCAACTCCATTCTCATCGTCGCCGGCAAGAACTGGGAGAACTATGAGGTTGCACCCGACGCCAGCTACATCAAGCTGCAACCAGGCATCGTGGGCAGCGAGGTTGACAAGATACTCGCGCGCCACAACCGCAGCTTCACCCCCGACCCTGCCAGCAAGAATTCGGCGATGGTGGGTGGCATCGTCATCAACAACGCCAGCGGCATGAGCTGCGGCACGCACGCCAATAGCGACCGCATGATGCTCTCGATGCGCATCGTCCTTGCCGACGGCACCGTGCTTGACACTGGCGACGAGGCAAGCCGCAACGCTTTCAGGCAGTCGCATCCAGATTTCATCAAGCGCATAGAGGAAATACGCGACCGGGTGATGGCCGACAAGGAACTCACCGAGCGCATCCGCCGTAAATATTCCATCAAGAATGTGACGGGTCTCAACATCTCTCCGTTTGTGCTTTATAACGACCCCTTCGACATCATCACCCACCTCATTGTGGGCAGCGAGGGCACTCTCGCCTTTGCCAGCGAGTTTACGATGAAGACAGGTCATCTCTATCCCTGCCGCGCCAGCGCGATGCTCTATTTCCAGGATATGCGCGAGTCATGCGAGGCGGTGGTGGCGATGAAGAAAGGTCCTGTGCACTGCGCCGAGATTCTCGACAAGAAATCGCTTGCCAGCGTTGACGACAACACTGGCGAGAACCTCACCGCAGTACTTATCCAGACCTTTGCCGACAGCAAAGAGGAACTACAGAGCAACATTAATGAGATAATGACCATCCTTGAACCGTTCCACCTGTATGTGCCAGCGGTCTTCACCGACGACCCGAAAGTCTATGGCAAATACTGGGCTATACGTTCGGGCATCTTCCCGAGCGTGGGTGGCACGCGTCCGCTTGGCACCACAGTGCTTATAGAGGATGTGGCGTTCCACATCGAGGATTTGCCCGACGCCACCGTTGACTTGGCGCAGATGCTCATAGACTACGGCTACGACGACAGCTGCATCTACGGTCACGCTCTTGAGGGCAACTACCACTTCATCATTTCTCAATCTTTTGACACCCAAGAAGAGATTTCCCGCTACGAGAACCTGATGCGGGCAGTGGTGGAGCTTGTTATAGACAAATATGACGGTTCGCTCAAGGCGGAGCACGGCACGGGCCGCAACATGGCACCGTTTGTCAAGAAGGAATGGGGCGAGAATGCCTATCAGGTGATGCTCGACGTGAAGCAACTCTTCGATCCCAAAGGCATCCTCAACCCGGGCGTGATTTTCAACGACGACCCTGAGTGCTTCATCAAGAACCTCAAACCCATGCCCTTGACCAACGACAACGTGAACAAGTGCATCGAGTGCGGATTCTGTGAGGTGAACTGCGTGAGCAGCGGACTAACCCTCTCGTCACGTCAGCGAATCATCGTGCAACGTGAAATCTCAAGGCTTAGAGAGACTGGCGAAGATCCTGCACGGTTGAAACGCCTAGAGAAACAGTATAAATATTACGGCGAAGCCACCTGCGCCGCCGACGGACTCTGCTCCACATCGTGCCCGATGGGCATCAATGTGGGCGAACTCACTCACGACCTGCGCGCCGAGCGGCATCGCAAAGGCACATTCGCTCACGGAGTGGGCAACAGTGTGGCACGACACTTCTCATTTACTAAAGGCAGCCTCAAGTCACTGCTCTATGTCGCCAATGCGGCACATTCGGTATTTGGCGACAGCGGCGTGAAGGCTGTAGGCAAAGCTATGCACGCCATTGGAGCGCCACTATGGACTCCTGCCACGCCCAAGCCTCACAAGATGAAAGCCCTCCACCAAACTGCCAGCGACAAAAAGGTGGTATATTTCCCCAGCTGCCTCAACCAGGCGCTCGGCAAGGACAAGCATAGCGTCGAAAACGACCTCGTGGATAAAGTTGTAGCCTTCCTCAACAAGGCGGGATGGGAAGTAATCTATCCCGAGAACATGAACAACCTGTGCTGCGGCATGATTTGGAACAGCAAAGGTATGCCCGACATCGCTCAGCAAAAGTCCGACGAGCTTGAGCAGGCATTGCTTAAAGCCAGCGAAGACGGCAAGTATCCCATCGTGTGTGACCAGAGCCCATGCCTCCACCACATGCGCGTGCACATGAAGCAAGTGAAGCCGTTGGAGCTTATGGAGTTCATCCACGACTATGTGGCGAAAGATTTGGACTTCACGCCCACCGACGAGCCCATCGCGCTGCATCTCACCTGCTCAACACGCCTGATGAAGATTGACGACAAGATTCTAGACCTCGCCAAGCGATGCTCAACAAGCGTTCTCATCCCTGAGGGCGTGGGCTGCTGCGGCTTTGCCGGCGACAAGGGATTCACGCATCCCGAGCTAAACGCCTACGCCCTGCGCAAACTGCGTCCCCAAATCGAGGCGGCGGGCATCCGCCGAGGCTTCAGCAACAGCCGCACCTGCGAGATAGGCCTCACCACCCACAGCGGCATCCCCTACCAGTCGCTAATCTACTTAATCGATGAAGTGACAAACAAGCTGACAAGCTAACTAGCAAACAAGCTAACAAGACAATAGCACAGATTATAGTCTCCATAAACGACAAACTAACAACGATAAACGTTTCTTATATGGCAAAAGAAAACAAACGACTCCTCTCACTCGACATACTGCGAGGCATCACCATAGCCGGAATGCTCCTGGTGAACAATCCCGGCACTTGGAGCCACATCTACGCCCCACTGGAGCACGCCGAGTGGATAGGACTCACACCCACCGACCTCGTGTTCCCGTTCTTCATGTTTGTGATGGGAGTGTCGATGTATTTCTCGCTGAGCAAGTTCAAATTTGAGTTCAGCGGCAAAGTCTTTCTCAAGATTTTGAAGCGAACCATCATCCTCTTCCTCATCGGCTGGATGGTGCAATGGTTCGGAATGTGGCTGAGAGGACTCTACGACCCCGAGTCGCACTTCTTCACTAAGATGTTCGGCAATCTACGCATCCTGGGAGTGTTCCAGCGACTTGCTCTCGTGTATTTCTTCGGCTCGATGATTGCCGTGCTGTTTAAGACAAAATTCATACCCTGGATTATCGGCTTCCTGCTCGTTGCTTACGCCTTCATTCTTGGCTTTGGCAACGGTTATGAGTTCTCTCTCGACAACATCCTCTCGCGCGTTGACTGCGCCGTGCTGGGAGAAGACCACATGTATCACGAGGAAGCCTATGGCATTAAACTGGCTCTCGATCCCGAAGGCATACTCAGCACTCTGCCATGCATCGCCCATGTGCTGATAGGCTTTATGATAGGCAAGTGCATAAGTACCGTCAAGAACAACCGCGACCGCATCGTTGAGATTGCCGTGTGGGGTGGACTCATGCTCCTTGTGGGCTGGCTGCTGCAATATGGAATACCATGCAGCAAAAAGGCGTGGACATCAAGCTATGTGCTCATCACATGCGGCATGGCGTCGTGCATCCTCGCGATGCTCATCTACGCCATCGACATCAAGGGCCACAACCGCTGGTGCCGATTCTTCCAGTCGTTTGGCATCAACCCGTTGTTCTGCTATCTGGTGGGAACCATCCTCTCAATAGTGTTTGGAGCTGTGCGCTTTGGCACTAACGCCGCTGGCGACACTGTCACTATCCACTCTCTCATCTACGACGGCTGGAGTGCCGTCACCACCACTCCCGAGGCGGCTTCTTGCCTCTATGCCATCACCTTTGTGCTAATCACTTGGTGCTTTGGCTATATCCTTTACAAGAAAAAAATATACATAAAAATATAACAAAAATTCTACTATTATGATTTTAATTGCTGACAGCGGCTCCACCAAGATTGACTGGTGTCTGCTAAACGGAAAAAAGAAAGTTGCCCAAATCTTCACCACCGGCATGAACGCCCTGCTCATGACCGAGGAAGAGATGGCAGAGTGCATCATGAACGAACTCATGCCCAGCCTCAGAGGGTATGAAGTTACCGAAATCTACTACTACGGCGCTGGCATTATCAGCGACGAGATTAAGAATCAGGTGATTAACGCACTCAAGCGCAATATGCCTCACGTCAATAAGATTGAGGTCGATACCGACCTGCTCGCTGCAGCTCGCGCATTGTGTCAGCGTGAGCCGGGCATCGCCTGCATCCTTGGCACCGGCAGCAACAGCTGCTACTACGATGGCGAGAAAGTGGTTGACAACGTGTCGCCACTTGGCTACATCCTCGGCGATGAGGGCAGCGGCGCTGTGCTGGGCAAACTCCTCGTGGGCGACGTGCTCAAGAAACAGCTCCCCGAACACCTGTGCGAGAAGTTCCTCAAGGAGTACAACCTCGACCGTAACACCATCATCGACCGTGTTTACCGCAAACCCGCAGCCAACCGCTTCCTGGCGCAGTTTGCGCCATTCCTCGAGCACAACATCAACGAGCCATCTATCAAGGCTCTGGTGATGCGCTCGTTCAACGATTTCTTCGTGCGTAACGTGGCAAACTATCCCAACTACAAAGAGTTACCATGCAACTTCGTGGGTTCCATCGCCCTGTTGCAGAAAGACGTACTCGTGGAGGCAGCCGGCAAGCTCGGTATCACCATTGGCAACATCATCCAAGCCCCGATGGAAGGCCTCATTAAGTACCACTCTAATTAATGCAGAATGCAGAATGCATAATGTCTAGATAATCTAGAATTTCTAGTAAATCTAGAACGTCTAGAGAAACTTAACACTTAAAACTTATAACTTAACACTTACTAAGTTATGGCTTTTATAAAGATTAGCGAACAGCCCTCTCTCTACAACGACCTCGAGAAGAAGAGCGTGCATGAGCTGCTCACCGAGATGAACCAAGAGGACCACAAGGTGGCGGATGCCGTGCAGAAGGCGATACCGCAAATCGAGCGTCTTGTCACCGGCATCGTCGAGCGCATGAAACGTGGCGGGCGCATCTTCTATATGGGAGCCGGCACCAGCGGCAGGCTCGGCGTGCTCGACGCCAGCGAGATACCGCCCACCTTCGGCATGGACCCTGGGTGGATTATCGGCCTTATTGCCGGTGGCGACTATGCTCTGCGCAATGCCGTGGAGAACGCCGAGGACGACGAGTCGCAAGGCTGGAAAGACCTGCAAGACTACAACGTCACCCGCAACGACACCGTCATCGGTATCGCCGCCAGCGGCACCACGCCCTATGTGGTTGGCGCGTTGCGTGACGCGCGCTCTCATGGCTGTCTCACCGCCGCCATCACCAGCAACCCTGACGCCCCCGTGAGCGAGGTCGCCGAGATTCCCATCGAGATGATTGTGGGCCCCGAATATGTGACCGGCAGCAGCCGCATGAAGAGCGGAACAGGTCAGAAACTCATCTGCAACATGATTTCGACCAGCGTCATGATTCAGATGGGGCGCGTGAAGGGCAACAAGATGGTGAATATGCAGCTCACCAACCAGAAACTCGTGGACCGCGGCACACGCATGGTGGTCGAGGAGCTAGGCCTCAGCTACGACGAGGCAAAGCGACTCCTGCTCCTCCACGGCAGTGTGAAAAAAGCCTGTGACGCCTATCGCGGCATTGCTGAATAAATTTCTCCACAACAAAATAATGCTATTATGAAACGTTTTTTGATTCTATTAATTGGCGTTATCACAACGATAACCGCACTGCAGGCACAGCCACCCGAGCGCACCGCCAATCAGGACAAGTACTACGTGCGCCGAGCCACACACTTCGATGACCTGCCAGTTTACCACAGCGACATCATCATGCTGGGAAACAGCCTCACCGATGGCGCCGAGTGGAATGAGCTGTTCCACAATCCGCATGTCAAGAACCGAGGCATCATTGGCGACATCGTGCAAGGGCTATACGAGCGCATGGAACCAATCTTGCAAGGGCAACCCAAAAAGATTTTCATCCTCAGCGGCGTCAACGATGTGTCGCACGGAGTGGATGGCGACAGCATTGGGCGAGTGATGGAGAAGCTCATCATCCTCATCAAGGAACGCTCCCCACGCACCAAAATCTACCTGCAATCGATGCTGCCGTTCAACACCGACGTGCAGATGTGGAAACTCCTTAAAGACCGAGAGCAGGTGGTAATTGACGGCAACCGAGCTATGGAGGAAGCGTGCAAGCGACAAGGCGTGACATGGATTAACCTCTACCCGCTCTTTGTTGACAAAAACGGCAAGCTCCGAGAAGACCTCACCAACGACGGGCTACACCTCCTAGGACCTGGCTACCTGATTTGGAGAGATGCCATCATCAATTATGTCAATGACAAAGGACATAAAGGAGGACACCCCAAAAAAAAGCATCATAAACCCAAAAGGCACAAAAAGTTTTAACCCAAATCGATGCTGTCAAAGTATTGCGAGCGTCAGTCTCGCAAAAATAACGGGCATCGATGCTGTCAAAGTATTGCGAGCGTCAGTCTCGCAATCACCCTCACCAAGCGAGGATGCTGTCAAAGTATTGCGAGCGTCAGTCTCGCAATCACCCTCACCAAGCGAGG
>CALDIG010000296.1 GCA_937904375.1 uncultured Prevotellaceae bacterium | reverse complement strand
GGCGACCACCGAGATCTACACTCTTTCCCTACACGACGCTCTTCCGATCTTTTGTATTGCGAGCGTCAGTCTCGCAATTATGCGTTACTACTATTTCAACCTCTCCTTGAAAGCCATCCAAGCGTTGCTGTTGTTCTTCTTGCCGGTCTTCTTCCCGTTGGTGTCATAGAGGTCACCGTCATTCCAACCTGCAAGCCCGGGACACAGCTTGCCAGTGACATCATAATGCCTTACCACTCTCTCAATGGGAATGTTGTATTTCGCCATGAGAATCTTCGCCAGTTTTACTGCATTGGCAAGAGCAGCCTCCGTGAAATACCAGCCCTCATGGTTGGGATGCGTCTGGTCTGTGCCTTTCTTCAACGACGAGCAAATCTCGATGGATACGCTGTTGGCGTTGGTGATGCCGTTGCCGCCGCTCACCGCCCAGCAGTAGTAGTTCCTCGGGTCGGGGTTGAACTGAACCATAGTGCCGTCATCAACGCCAAAGTCGGCACTCGCCAGCTTCTTCCTCTCCCAGTAGGTCTTCATAGACTTTGCCACTCCTGCTGCCGAGATTGTCCCTGCCGTGTAGTGGATGATAAGGTACTTGATGCTCCTGTTGGCCTTCTTGGTTATGCAACAAGTCAGCGGGCAATACACCACACTCGGGTCAACACACAAAGGGTTTACCGTCCCATCTGTTGCGATGCCATCGCAACCCAGCGCCTTCCACGTCTTGGCTCCCACAACGCCGTCAACTTCCAAGCCGTTATCGGCTTGGAACACCCTCACAGCAGCCTCCGTCTTCGCACCGAAGTCGCCGTCCACAGCCACACCGAGCAGCCGCTGCAAGGTCTTCACATCCTCGCCTTTTGAGCCTTTCTTAATAATTCTCATAATCTCGTCAAGTCATGTAGTGCAAGCTGCCAGCTTGCACATTACTCTTCTTTCTGCTCAGCTATCTCCTGCAATGCCTTCACAAGCTCCGTCACCTCGCTCTGGCGCAGGTCTTTGATGAGCCCCATAAGGCTCTTCCACGTCTCGCGGTCGGCTTTCGCGTCCGCTTTCTCGCGCACACTCTTAAGTTCCACGGCGCAGTTGAAAACCCCTATAAGTATCGCCATCACAGGAATGCCTGTCAGCCATTCCCAACCCAGGCTGTCCCACAGCCTCCCCATGTGAAGCAGCACGTCAATGCCGTAGCATATCAGGATGCTCCCCAAGTACGTTATGCACTTCAACGTAGTGCGCTGCAAGCCGTAGCTGGTCTTTGTCTCGCCCCTGATGGATGCCTTATACAGACCGCTCGCCAGGTCGATGCCCATAGCGACCACCACCACAATGCTCACCACCGCCGTCACCAGCGACAACTCCGCTAGCCATGTCATGTCCATTGTCATATTCATAGTCATTACGGTCTTTCAAATCCAATGCCGCCGCCGCTTGCTCCGAGCTTGGTCAAAGTGCTGCCGCTCATATAGTAGATGCCACTCTCAGTAATGGAGACATCACCTGCCGCGTTGAGCAGGGTAACTTCAAATGGGTTATTGCCGGCGGCGGCACCATCTATAATCTCTAAATCATTACAATTAGGCGGAATCGTAATCTGATAAATGCCATTATTTGGTGAGTCTATAGTAATATTCTCACAACAACTACCGATAGTGACATTAGCACCAAAATAAACCAGTGTATTATAGGAGTCACTTATTTTACAAAAGCTTGCAGAACCTATAAATATATTAATTGGTATTGGCGTACCAATAAAAGGATAAAAAGTTGATTCTATCCTGTTATAAAAGGACTCACCAGTAACACTGCCATCAACTATGTCATCAGGATAAGAGTCAAGATTGCTGAATGTGTAGAACCAAGCCTCATCACCCTCCTCAGCAATATGCAGAGCATCACTGTCAAAATTCTTCAAGAACTGGATATTTTTATAGTCATAAGCCACATCATTATTCCACTCATCAATAAGACGGTAGATTACACCCTTGCCCTCATCAATTTGCGGAGAACCTTCATTAAAAGTAGCTACTTCCCATCCTTCATGATTAGATTCTCCTGCATCATAAACACTATCTCCATTAGATGGGGTTTCACTTTCTGTAAAAATATTTGTATTATTATAAGTCCAACCATAATAGTTCCTCTTAATACCAATAAAGTCTATTTCACTATTTCTTACAAATTCATTCACGTCAATGTTAGTTTGTTTTTTTCTAGTTATACAAGCAGGGGAACCCTCTTGATGTCTTTGCGCCCAAGGAAACCTGGAAGTATCATTATCCAAGCAGTACCATACTTTCCAAGCAGATAAGTTGGAGTTTTGGAAGTAGTTATATTGTAAACCTTCTGTTGTAAGTTCCGTAGAATCAAAATCTTCTGTTGTAAGTTCCGTAGAATCAAAATCTTCTGTTATTGCGGTTTTTGCTTCTCTATCAATATTTAAATTTTCAATATTAACGTTACGTATGCCTTGTAATGTTTCAACATCTACTATATTTACAACTTGACCGTTAGCTAAAGGTATATCAAAGTTTAAATAACACTTCTTAGTAACTCCATCATCAAAAGTCACATCATAAACATCGGTAGGATGTTCCATCGCCCAACCTTCCTCAGCTAACTTGTTCTCACTTAAAGCAAGCAACACAATATCAAACTGATGACCAGCTGAACGTGTGTTCTCTTGGGTAGTTGTACACTGATAATCTGTAATGCGATAAAGAGAGCCTGGAATTAGCTCACCGCCATCACGCAGAGCCTTGAGCTCGCTCCATGTGGTCTTAATGACTTGAGCAGCAGCCAAAGCACCGCTAAAGCCATCTCTGGTTATCAACTCACTCTTGCCACCGTCAGGCTCCAGGCTGCTGGCAATGTAGTGGTTGCGCTTGTCATTGCCACGATAACGCAACACGCTTTCGCCCTTTCGAGTCTTCACCTCAGCAATAGTCGAGTGAAATCTTAAATATTTCTCGTCGTTCTTCATAGTTATAATGTTTTATATTCAACTCTATCATTAGTTTTACTCAACCAGCAAATGACGGAGCATCGACAGCTCTGCACTTGTCCTGCTGCCAGGACCGTTTATCACCTCGGCAAGATGGTCCATATAACTCGCAACAGACTCGTTTTCCGACTCCGACATCCTGATAATCACATCCTGGTCAAAATAATATGCAACATCCCCCCTGCCAAAGATGCCTTTCTCCTCGAAGACTCTGCGAAGCGTCTCAAGGCGGGACATCAAGATGGGGTCAATGGTGTTGTAATCGCCATTACCTCGGCGGGGGAACAGGTGACGGCTAACCTCAAACTCCACACTCATGCCATAACCCAAGGCTTCGTCAACCAACGCACGCAAGTCTACCTCCGTCAGGGCAGGGGTCTCTAAAATGCCGTCTTTCCAGAAGTAACCGGTCTGAAGCCAGCAGTCGGTGACATTAAGGCCGCTCCACTCTGAACGTCCTTTCGCGTCAGAGAATGGCACCCAGTAAAACTGGAGTCCCTTGCTCTGAACATATTCTCCAATGGCGCCTATCACCTTCTCGTTGTTGGTGGTGGTCTCCTCGGTCCAGTATAGACCGCCAAGGTCGAAGTGACGGTAGTGCTTTGACGCAAACCTGTGCAGCAGCTCGTCGATGAACCATTTTATGGCTCTTATGCGGTCTTCGTCTTCCGACATGTCCAGCACAACCTCTTCGCCTTCTTCCGTTATCGAACCCCACCCTTCAAAGTTCGCCTCGTAATACGGGCATGGCAAGCCGAGGACTACCTTGTGACGACGCGCGGGAATACCTATCTGGCTCTTCCAGTAGCCTATGCTCTCCTCTAACGCACGCAGTCCTTCATGCTCCCCACTCACCTCTTCCTCCGAGAAATATCTGCCAAGGAGCCATTCCCAGTCTAACTTGCGCGACGGGGAATACACATGACCAGTGACTTTCTGGTTATAGATTAGCTTACGGTTGCTGCCAGGGTTTTCCTCACCGAAACCATCATCGGTGGTTCTGAAGAACTCTAGATATATCAGCGTCGGGAAAAACCATCCTCTGACGCCTGACACAGAACCGCTCTTGTAGAGATGGGTTAACACGTGCTGCAATTCGCTCGGAGTCCAGTGTCTTCGACCTTCATGACCGTAATAGGTGAGTATCGGGTGGTCTGCTTTCATCCTCTGCTCCCAGATTTTACGCAATGCGGCACAGACAAGGGGTAACACCCGCAACTTATTGCGCGTGTGAACCACCGAGAAATTATCATAGTAGTCGCTGGCGCAGTTGATGAACACGTAGCCGTCCTGCTCGATGTCTAGCGTCTTTGTCACCGCATCCGATGTGCTAGGACAATTCTCAAGGATGGTGCGAGAGGTGTCGGTGACTGCCCAGGCGGTGTTGTGCCATGACATGGAACAGGTGTTGACTTTTACCACATCTCCGGCTGATACAGCGATGACGATGCCGCCATAATCTGCGTTCTGGCTCATGGTGTCGGGAACGGCAGTCTCACTAGAGTTCCTCCATAAGAACCCTTTCGTGAGAGCACTCGCTTTATATTCCACGTCACCATACATCGACTGCGAGCGTTGCTCTATCTTCGGTATTCGTCCCACAAGACCAGCATGGTTGCTCGTCAAGGTCACGAGGAATTGACCCAGATATGATATGCCGCCAGAGAAGTCGTCGGCCATGCAGTTTACTAGAACATAGCCGTCCTGCTTGATATGGAGTGTCGCCGTCACTGCGTCGTAACTCTCCGACGCAACAGCCACTACAGTTCGCTCGGCATCAATAACACACCAGGGACGGGCAGTCCAACGACCTTGTGTCTTTACCTCAACTATGTCACCGGCTTTCACAGGCAACGACAGGCATTTGTACTGGTGGTAGCTGGGATCCGTGACTATGTTAGGGTTCGCTCTTGGAGACACATCCGCCGTGTCACCCTCTGCCAAGGCGAGATACCAGTAACCGGCGGTGAGCGAGGTCTGGCTGTATGTGGAACGTGTGACTAAGGGCTCTACAATGGTGCTCAGAACCTCTACATCCGACGTTTGGGCGTAGGGAGTCAAGTCAATACCGTCAACTCCGCCAGTCTCTCCAGTGGCGAGCCACACGCCTTCTGTGTCGCAACGGTATATCGCACCAGGAATGGTGTCGCCAACGATAGCCCACATACCCACTTCGGGATTCGGATATCGGCTTTGAAGGGCGGTGGCACTGGCAAACAACCCACAGCACGGTTGCTTTATATGCTTCGCTCTTAATGTGCCGGCTACTGTCAGGTCGTTCTGCACCTGCACGTCGCCGTCGAAGGTCTCTAACTTGCGGGAGGGACTCGCTCCATAGTTCGGGGAGGCTAACCACATGCGGGCATATTTGTCCCAATGATATTTCACTCCTCCAATGGTGCAGTAGTCGCCCTCAACGCCGCCCTCAGGGTGCGACGCCCATAAGGCAGCTATGCTGCCATAGCTGCCCAGGTTGTTAAGGTCTTGGTATGTCGCCATTTATTTCTCTTGTTAAAAAATTAATTCTGATTTCCGCATTTTCAAGAGTCATTGGTGTCAAGTATTGCATCCTTCAGCTTGCACCCATTATGCATTATCTGTAATCTCCGCAAGCTCCTTGGCTGTCGCAAGCATGGCGCTGGCAACGTCGCCCTCGCACATACACAACGCCGCAAGGTAAGCGGTGTAATACACTATCGCTGGCTTCAGCTTCTCGCACAGCTCTATCTTGTGGCTCCTGATGCGTGGCACAGGAATATAACGCGCACGCTTGATATAAGCGTCATCGCCAGTATAGCAACAGTAAAACTCCAGCACAAGACCTATCGGCTCCTGAACTATCGCAACCACCGGCTTCTGTGGCGTGCCGCGCACTCCGGCAAAGCGGCTGCGTTGAAGCTGGTAAAGTGGGTCTGTCTCCGTGATGGCAACCGTCACGGCATAGTCCCAATCGCTCATCTGGAATGTCACCAGCCGCAGGAAGTCATCAGGCAATTGTATGTGGCCGCTGCCGTAACCAGGCTGCCCATCCCAGCCTATGCTCTCGCCAAAGGCACGACCGGAGTCTAGAAGGTGGTGAGGTGCGGCGCCCTCTATCACACGCGCAGCATCGGCAAGCTTGCTCTCGATAATCTCCTCTAGCTTCAACGTGTCCTCGTCACCTATCCCCTCAAGGGCGGCACTGCTCACATTCTCGTCAAGAGCAACCTTCACCTCCCTCACTATGTCATTCACAATATATTCCATAAAACAGTAGTGGTTGGTGTTAATGTATTGCAAGCGTCAGCTTGCACATCACTCAAAAATAAACTCAATGCCATACGCCGCAGCGGCTTCCTCAATCTGCTTCTTGCTTCTGAGCTTCGTGCGGCTGATGCCGAAGGTCTCTACAAGATACGCTTTCGCATCATCAAGGCTCGCCACCTTGATAACTATAGCACCAGCGACATCTTGTTCCTTTGTTTCCTTGGCTTCTTCTACTCTCGTCTTCTCGTCATCTACAAAGCTGCGGTCAAGCCTGAATATCTTGCCGTAGCGGGAATGACGCTCCAGGGCTTTCTGCAACTTCTCGTCTTCGGTGTAGAACACACTGCCGCCGCCTGTCAACGCGGTAAACGACACATGCACGCTCTTGCCCTTGCCAAGCGACACGTTTATCGACACATGCGACGATGATTTATATCTCTTTTTCATGCTTTATCATGTTTTGTGAAAGGCGGTGCCTTGTATTAATAGTTAACTCAAGTTTCTAAAGTTCTAAAACTTTATAAACTTGAAGTTTAGAGGTTAGAGT
>CALDIG010000295.1 GCA_937904375.1 uncultured Prevotellaceae bacterium | reverse complement strand
AACTCTAAACACTAAACATTAAACTTTGAGCAAGTTAACAACTTGCGAAACTTAAGTAGTTAATTGAAAAAAGGCGGGCGTTGATGCCCGCCCTTTATGATGCTTTAGCTGTCTTTCGCTTACCCTTCTCCTTCTTGTGGCTCCTGAGCCAGGCGCATCCTTGCGTGAGCCTTGGCATAGCGCAGATAAAGGCAAGCAACCTCCTGAATCACCACAGCATCGGTGCGGCGCACACCGGCCTTCTGAAGGTCGAGCACGTTGCGGCTCCAGCTCACATGGGTAGCTTTGGTCAGGTACTCGGGGTCGAGGGCAAAGCCGCAGTCGCTCATGCCGTTGGCGTCAAAGAGCTCGTGGTGGATGGTAAGCACCTCGCCAAAGTCGGTGTCCCAACTCTTGAACTTCAAATTCCACACCTCAACGGTATCTTTAAGGCGGAACTTGTCGCTCTTGATCTTTGAGAACGCGCTCAGCATGTCCGAGCCGCAGAACAAAATCTTGCGCTTGTTGCCGATGCCAGTACCCACAAAGAGGTCTTTGGTGATATCTACAAGGTTCTCGTCGCTGATGACGGCGCACTCCTTGTCGTAATCCCATTCGCCAACCTCGATGTCCTTTCCGGCCATCCACCAAATTCCCTTTGTGAACCAGGTGGCCATGCCGTCCTTGGTGATGTGGTGAATCACGCGCTTGTCTCCAAAGAGGTAGGTGTTCTCCTGGCTCAGGCGCATGTCGTAGATGCAGTCTTCTTCAATGTCGCTGAAATTCCAGTCAACTTCCTTGGCGGCAATCTTGTCGAAGGTCGATTGCTCTACCTGGATCATGAAGTTCTGGCAGTACTGGATCTCGGCAGTGGGGATGTTGTTGAAACGCCCGGTCTGCACGTCGAGCTCACCACATGCCTTGCCCATGCGCACCAGTGTGGTGCCGCTGGGGATAGCAGGCAGCTTGGTGGTCTCGCCTGTGTTGGTGTCTTTGGTGCCGTTAACGGCATACACCAGGGGCATGCCGTTGTCGTTGCGGCCACACACGCACAGCACGAGCTCGGGGATGTTCTGGTCATTCTCGCCGTAAGCTGTTCCGTCAGCCTTGGTGATGGCACTCACACCCACTACTCTGATGGTGTCATCAAGGGTGAACATGTTGGCATCATCTACACTTAGCGCTACGCTCTGAGCAGCAGCACCAGCGGCTTGAGCCGAAATAGCTGCCGTAGTCTTGCAAGTGATGGGACGGGTGCCCACGCTGTAGTACTTCACCTCAAAGGACGAGCTGGGAATGCCTTTGGCATAGCGCGAAATCTGGTCGATAGGAGTCGCCATCGGGCGAATCTTGGTGATGCGCTTGTCTATCTCCTTCGAGTACATGTCGGGGTCGCCATCGGCACGACCCTGCGTCTCGGTGGCGATGCCGTCAGGCCCCCAATAGCCGCTGGGGTTGGCCTGGTTGCCATTTGGCTGTGCAACGTCACCACCATTACCGCTGTTGACCACGCCTGCGTCGGGCAGGGCACTGGCGGCTGCCATAATCACACCTGAATGAGCGCCAACAACAACACTCACCAGTGTCAGCATGATGCTGAACAAAAATTTGAAACACTTTTTCATTACCTTAAATTAATTTGTTAAAACTATTGAATTACTTCTTGTCTATCTATATCGTTGGTGTTTTGTATTGCGAGCGGCAGTCTCGCATCATTATGCATTCTGCATTGTGCATTATGCATTATATTTAGTCCGCTTCTCGCCGCCACGCTCCCAAATGGTGTCGCCAGCAGCAAAGTTGTCGAGCGCTCCAAGGTTGGGGCCGCGACGCTCTGCACCGCTGCCAGTGTTCTTGCCGCTCAACGCTGTCACGCCGTCGCCCCTCTTGCGGGTGCGCAACTTCTCGTCGATGCGAGCATTCTTGCCGCGCACCTCGCCCTCGGCACTGGCATCCTCCACATCGGTGTCGTGGTTGATGGCTTTCATTGCCAGCTCCATGCTCGACACGCTGAACTTGCCAAGCAGTCCGTCGCCCACGATGCCGGCGAGTACACCAAACACCTCATCAACCTGCTCGTCACTCAAGCCGTAGCGCTCCTGGAACTGGCGCAGGTTCTCTTTGGTCTCGTCAAGGTTTGCGTCATATTGGGTCTCAAGCTCTTTCGCTTTCGCCACTCGCTCCACGAAGTCTTTGTTGGCGGCGGCGAGCTGCTCCTGCCACTCGGGGTCTTCCAGTCGGTCTTTGATGTCCGTGCCGAACATGCGAACAAGCTCCACAACAGGGTCGTTGCCGTCTTTCCAGTTGCTAAGGAAATGGGCACTGCGCGGGTCGCTGTTGAACATGTCCACAAGCTTCTGCTCGCGGTCCTGATAGCCGCTCAACTGACTGTCGTAATCGTCGTAATCGTCGGAAATCTGACCAAACAACGCCTCGTCGTCGGCAAACTCCCTGTCGGGATATTTCGACCTCAGTCGCTCCGAGAAACTGTCGCGCTTACTCTTAACTGCTTGATTATCATCTTTCGCCATAATTCTTGTGCTTGATTGAATAGTTTTTATTGCAAATTTAAACTCCTCAACTACCACTACATCTTTATTTCTTGACGCATATTCGTTAATTTTGCATAGAGCAGGCACAGCCAATTGTGCATTGTGCATTTTGAATTATGCATTGATTAAAATGAAACCGCACGGCAGCCACTTTGAATTTAAGCAACAGCGAAATGATGACTTGATGAGGGCTTACCATGAACTAATCAAGCAAGCAGCTTTTGTCTCTATGCCCGAAATATATAAGATGGTCGTTGATATGCCCACGTGTCGATTCTGGGTTTCTGAGGAAAGGGCTATCATCGTTATTCACTCCATGATGAAGGGCGACAAACTCTCTAATATGCGCAAGCCCAGGCGTGAGATGTATAACGAGATATATAGACGGGTGCTTTGCCTGCGTGAGAAAAATCCCGAGATGCCTATTTATCGACTGGTGGCACAGGTCGTCGAGCAGCCGGCTCCCAAGTTCTACATCACCCCTGGCTCCGCAAAGACAATAATATGTAATATCCGCAAAGAATGGTACTATCAACGCACCAAACGAAGACTGCGACACTGCTTCTGAGTCTCGCTCTATTGATATTGGCGTTCTTCAACGCACCACAACAATGTGTGCTGCAGCCTGGTTGTGGCATCACAGGGCACCTATGCTACCACTTCTTCCACGCCAACTTCTTCCACGCGCTATGCAACGTGTGGTGCCTGCTAGCACTCGCTTTCTACTACGACATCGAGGACTGGGAACTGCTGCTGGCATGGCTCATAGCCTGCTCCGTTCCGTCTGTTGCGATGGCATCGCAACCCACTGTGGGAGCCTCAGGCATCGCCTTCGCCCTCATGGGCATCGCCTTCCACAAGGTGGCACGCAAGCGCTATTACCTCACCTGGATAATTGCCATGGTAGCACTCGGCTTCCTCATCCCAGCCATGGCGGCAGCCGTTCATCTCTATTGCTTCCTCGTCGGCATTGCCGTGTCGTTAGTGTTAAAGTATTGCGAGCGTCAGTCTCGCATTAAGAGAAAATGACCACCACAGTTAAGTCCATATTAAAGGAAAACGATGCACGCCTGGCAGCCATCAACGCCAAGTTCAACCCAATCACTGGTGAGAACTCGGTGGGCGAGAGGTTTGTGTTTGAACTGAAAGATTTCCCTATTCCCATTCAACATCTGCCTGTCTCGATGCGCAAGGTGCCTCTCGTGAAGCAACTGAAAAAAGCTGGCTCCATTGAGAAATTCCTTTACGACATCGCTGGCGACTATGACGATGAAGACCGTCTCAAAGTAATCGAGCAGTTTGTCCGTCTGCGCAACGAGCACGACTTTCCGTTCTGGACTGCTTCCTATGTCTATATAAAACCTAAAGGTGGTGGCGAGGATATACTCTTTCGCCTCAACCGTCCACAACGCCGTCTCATTTCTCGACTGGAGAATATGAGGCTTGCCAATAAGCCTATTCGACTGGTGCTGCTAAAAGCTCGTCAGTGGGGAGGCTCAACGGCGACACAGCTCTATATCGCATGGCTACAACTGGTTCACAAGGTAGGTCTCAACTCGCTTATCGTCGGACACGTCAAGGATGCTTCTACCGAGGTTAAAGACATGTTTGACCAAATGATAGAGAAATATCCTGTCAAACTGCTTTACCAACTCGGAGAAACTTACAAGGAAGATGAGCCTAAGCTGGTCGGTGTCGGCAAGACTGGAAACATACAGCGCATTCCGCAACGCAAGTGCAAGATAAAAATCGGCACAGCCGAGAAACCCAACTCGGCTCGTGGTGGTGACTACAACTGTGTGCATCTCACTGAGGTGGGGCTGTGGAAGACTACCGAGAAAATGACTCCAGCACAAATTGTGCGCTCGGCACTGTCGGGTATGGTCTATGAACCTTACACTCTCGTGGTCTATGAGTCAACAGCCAACGGCACTGGCAATCTGTTCCACTCCGAATACCTTGCGGCTAAGGAAGGCAAGTCACAGTTCGAAGCTCTCTTTGTCGCATGGTATGAGATTGACATCTATTCGCTGAAATTTGAAAGCGATGCCGAGCGTGAGCGTTTTGCGAAGTGGCTCTACGAGAATAGGGACAACGAATATGCAGCGTCCGACCGTCAGGAAAGTGGACAGTACCTCTACCGTCTATGGATGATGGGGGCTACTCTTGAAGCTATTAACTGGTATATCGCCGAACGCTCAAAATACACCGACCACGGCGATATGGCGTCGGAGTTCCCTTCTAACGACATCGAGGCGTTCACGTTCTCAGGTGCAAGGGTGTTCCCCGACGAGGATATTGAGCAGTTCCGTAGCGCATGCCGCACACCGAAATGGGTGGGCGAAATCTACGGCAAGGACAATAGTGGTCCCGACGCTCTCGAAAACCTGCGCTTCAAACGTGAGAAAACTGGTCGCCTGTTCATGTGGGAGGACGTAGAACCTGACGAGGACGAGATAGTAACCGAACGTTACCTTGTTGTCGTCGATGTGTGTAAGGGTATGTCAGCAAAAGCCGACTGGTCAGTGATAACTGTCTTCGACCGTCTGTGGATGATGGAAGGCGAGGGGCCAACTGTCGTGGCTCAATGGCGAGGACATATCGACATGGATGTGCTCGCCTGGAAGTCGGCACAGATAGCAAAATATTATAACGATGCGCTCCTGGTTATCGAGAGCAACACGCTTGAAACTAACAACACAAAGGGCGAAGCTGAATATATCCTTACTCTCATCCGTGACGTGTACGACAATCTCTATGCTCGCAAGCAAAGTGCTGAGGACATAAAGCAGAAGAAGCCTCTCAAATATGGCTTCCACACCAATGTGTCGACTAAGAAGACTATCATCTACAATATGAAAACCATTCTGCGTGACCGTCTCTACACCGAGCGTGACGAGGGATGTCTCGATGAATATGCCACCTATATCGAAATTGAGGGACGCTACGAAGCTCCCGACGGTTACCACGACGACCGTATTATGACTCGTGCTATAGGCATGCACATCAGTCTTCACGAAATGGACATACCACGCATCATCAACCGCAATAAACTGTTTGTACGCAAACGAGAAATAGTCTCCGAAGCATCAATGTAAGTATTAACCGCATTTTGCGCAGCCAATTGCGCATTGTGCATTATGAATTATTAAAATGAACTTCTTTCAAAAACTAAAAGCTGGCCTCATGTATCGTGAGGCTGTACGCAAAGCCGACCATGCTCATGACGAGGACGGCAAGCGGTATTATGTCATGCCTTCGGCCGAGGGCAAGTTGTTAATCGTGGATCGTGAGAACTTCCGCATCCTCAAACGCAAGCACTACATCAGTGGCAAGGCTACTGTTCAAGACCTGCTCAACGAGTGCTTCTACCACACACCTTATCGAAACGGCGACTTGGCAATAGACCCTTTCGTGCGTGAAGTAAAAAAACAGCAGTACTTCTCTTGGAGAGAAGCACTACTGAAACTCAAAAAAAATAGGAAGAAAAAATGAAAAGTAACAACAACTAAATTCAGTCAAGATAAGGAGTCTGGGTGTTGTTCAAGTAGTGCGCCACAAGCGTGGCGTTCAGTTGGCGTCAGCCATTCTGCATTACTGAATTATCCCATACTCCTGTAGTATCTCCTTGCGACGTGCACGCAGCTCTTCCATAATCGCCTTGTCGTCGTCAGCACTGCCGTCACCAAGTCCGTTGATGTCAATAGTCTTGGTGTGCTTGCCACGCTTTATCTCGGTAAGCTCTTTCTTTGCGTCACGCAACGCTTTCTCCGTCTCGCCGTCGCCTCGGTTCTTGGCTTGGTCGATTGCTACATCAAGCAGCACATCTTCCGCAAGGTCGTTGTAGTCACGAAGTCGTTGGTACTTCAACTGTGAACGTCGGGTCTCAGGCTTCCAGTTGCTCGCTGGCTTCTTGCCGGCACTGTCCTGCACACCCTTGCCTTTGGCATAAACTTTACCTACGGCTTTCCTGCGCTCGCTGTCGTTGGGGTTCTCGAAGTTCCACTCAAGCTGCTCGTCGTCCAGCCTCTCCATCCGCTCTTGCATGTTGTCAAGGAAACGCTTGCGGTATTTCTCAGCAACCTTCTGCGACTCGTCGGGGCTGTATGCCCAATTCAGCAGGGGAGCATTTCTGAACTTCTTGTACTTCGCAAAGCGGTCGGCCATCTCCATTGCGTTGAGCTTCTGAGCGTCCTTAGCTGTCATGCCAAGCTCATCAATAAACAACTTGTCGGTCTGCGTCTGAGGCACCTGCATAACTCGCATGAAGCACAGCGCAAACTCTTTCGTGGTCTGTGGGTCGCCCTCGCAAGCGTCGGCAATGGCAACCCAGGCATCGGTGAAGGTCTCGGGGTTGACTCCAATTCCCGCCTGCACAAGCAGGTTAAAGGCATCAGTCCATGCGGCCATCGTGTCGTTGCCTGCCTCATTGAATATCTGCTGCAGGTCGCTGACTAATGGCATCGACAAATAGTCGTGATAGCGCAAAGCGTTGAGGAGGCTCTTGTCGTTGTCGCTCATAAGATAACCTGCATAGGTGTTACCTACCTCACTCATGGCCTGGCCGCCTGTCAAGCCCTCTACGGGGCCAAACAAACTGTGAACAGCTGCGTCTTTGAGCATGTCTTTCTTCTCGTCGTCATCATCGCCCATCAGCAAGTATAGTGCGTAGGGACCGAGGTTCCAGAAGAAGGGCAAGACTAAACCAAAGACAAACACATCGGCCATGCTCCTGATGCCGCCCCAGCGGTAGGTGCGACGTGCGGCTTTCTCGGCTGTCGCCTCGTCAACGCCGTCTCGCTCCATCTGCTTCTTCATGAAGGCTATACTTTCGGCTTTATAGCCTTTCTTGGTGCGGTTCTTAAGGTTGCGCAAACCAGTGGTCAGTCGTCTCTGATAACCCATCGAAGCACTACGGAACACGGTCATTAACGTGCTCCACCATGTGCGGTCGAGCTGGAGGCTGCTCAAGAAAGCGTCCTCGCTACTCTGCTGGCTGCTGTTGTAACTGATAGCTGCATCTTGCATCGCACGCTTCTCGGCTTGCTCCTCGCTGTAGCCGTTGCGCAGGTAGCGCTTCTTCTTGGTCTCATAGACGGCTCTCGCTCCCATCGCTACGGTCATGCCGTCAACGAGGGCGTTGGCCCACATGCCACCACGCCTTAACGCTCTAACCATATTGTTGCGCCAAAATGCGTAGTCGCTGTCGGTGTCCATCAACCTCACGTCACCAACTTGCCTACTCTGCCAACGCTTGCTAAAGCCAGGCAAGTTTTTCATAGCCCAATTCCAGGCGATGATAGCTCCTACAGGATTTTCCCACTTGGCAAGCTCTTTCAAACCTGCATCGCCATTCCAGAACGCTGGCAACGACAATAGCTGCTTGGCGGCTGTGTAAAACCTGAAAGCAATCTTGGCACCAGTAACACCTTTGGCGATATTAACAGCAAGGTTATCGCCACTGCCTCGCTTGGTGCTGGGGTGATACACTCCTGCTGCGATGGCACAAGCGTCGTCAAAGGCTTTCCATAAATCTTTGCCTGAGCCATACTCCACACTGTGCATGTTGAGGACTCGGTTCTTGAAGCGTTTGTAGTTGCGCAATGTGTTGATGTCTCGGTTGAACTCTGCCCACGCTGCCCAATTCTCCATGTCATCGAGGTGCTTTAACAGGTGGTCAAAGAAGTCGGTATGAACATCAAGGGTCGCTGCTGTGCGCTGACGCTTGATGATGTTGCCTGTTATGGTGCTGGGCTTGGTGTCTCCACGGTCGCGCTCGGTGATGTCGCTCGTATCAGGAAGGTCTCGCTTGTTGCGCACAATGGGGAAGTAATGCTCTATCGCCGCCATCGGCGCACCAAACATCCGCTCATGCACCTCGTTGTAATAAGTCCTACGTTTGGGCAGGAACTCCTCAACAACCCAGTCGGCAAGCTCCAAGAATTTTGGATCGAGATGGCTCTTGATGGTCTCGATGTCTTCCTCGCTGATACCCATTCGGCGCAAGCCAGCCTCAGCGTCTTTCTGCTTGCTCCACACGACAAGGCTCAACGCCTCGCCCTGTGACATGGTTTCTTGTACTCGCTCGCCATTGTCCCAATACTCAACTGGTATGCCTGGGTGCTTCTTGTTGCGCTCTACCTTATAGAGGTCGCTCCAACGTTTGGCTTTCTTGCCAAACAGCTCATTAACCTTTGCGTCAAGTTCCTCATGGGCGGCACGCTTGCTGCGCCACTCTTTGTCGCTGCAATCTACCCAGCCTCGCATGAGGCGGTTAAACAGATAACCCTCGCCATTGTGGGCTTTCCTACCAAAGAAACGCAACATCTTCTCAAAGGTCGCCAATGGCTGGAACAACAATCTCACAATGTCGTTATTGCTGTTGAAAGCAAGCAGTCCTCCTTCGGGAAGCTTGACTTGGCTCTGTACTGGCACGCCTTCAAGGTCGCTGTTGGCGTTGTGGTGTATCTCGTCTACACGCTGCTGTTGCTCAGCACGCCATTCGGCGGCACGCTCTCGGCTCGCACGCACATCTCCTGCCACATCGCTCATAAAGTCAATGTATGAGGTCACTCGCTCCATGCGGCTCTCTCTTATCGACTGCTCAATGCGCTCGATGGCAGCTTCGGTGTTGCGCCTTAGCTGCTTGTTTTCGTCGGTGACATTATTCTTGAACTGTGGCTTTAAGGTCTTGCGCTCTACGGTGCGCACACTGCCGTCTTGGTTTATAATGGCGTTGCCGTCATCGTCAAGAACTGGCTCACGACGGAAGTCGTAAATCTTCTCCTGCTCTTGGCGTTTCTCGTTGCGTAGCACGATTTCTTCTTCCTCGCCACTCAAGATGTTGTCGTGGTATTCCTTCGCAAGCATCAA
>CALDIG010000294.1 GCA_937904375.1 uncultured Prevotellaceae bacterium | reverse complement strand
TCGTCATCGTAGGTCACCACAGGGGGATCGACATAGACAAGTTCAAGACCAGTGCCAAGGTTACCTTGGCCAAGAACAATTTCTCTTTCGTTTGCAACAATGCTGTGTGAGAGAAACAATGAAAAAGCTAAAAACATTAAGAAATTTTTCATTGAAATTCAGTTTAAAGAATTATAAAAAATAACTAAAGAACACTTTGCAAAGTTACAAATAATACTTTTAGTAAACCAAATCGGGTTTTATGACAAATCTTGTGTATTTATCTGATTTACAGATATGCAAAAAAATTATTTTTAGGACAAAACTTTAAGCTGTTAGGACAAAGCTAAAATAACCCGACGAATCAAGTGTTACTATTGCTTTTAGAGGAGAGTTTTAGTGCTTTTAGAAGATTGTTTCAAAATCTCATACTAATTATCCTCAAAAGTAACCACTCATCTTTTTTTGTTATCTCAAAAAGGTGCCATTCCTGCTCAAAAAGCCTGCTCACGCAGAAATATATTATACATGAGGCAACAATTGTGCATTATCGAGGAAGGTGGAAGGTGGAAGGCCGTTCCACGTTTCACGTTTCTCGCGCCTAAGGCGCTTTCATTGTGCATTATGAATTGTGCATTAAAATAAAAAATCCAAGCTGGTCACGATACGCGTTAACCGTTCCGCACTAGGCAGTTAGGGCACACCCTGACCCTATAGCAAGCGTGAGCATTTTATTCAAAAAGCCTACTCACGCAGGGAAAAAGGGTTGAGCAAATCAATAAATCTAAGGTGAAAAGGGAGGTGTATCAAATGAGGTTATTGTCACAGTTCCCTCTCATTTCTTGTTTTTTAATGAGTTTAATAACTCATCAAAGGTTATGTCTAGTCCTAATTTCTTTGGTATTCTGTCTTTCTTTTTGTTTACATAAGACTTGTCTTTATAACCCATGCATACAGCAATGGTAACGTAAGAGAACCCCAGATATTTCAAAGCTATTATATACAAGTCGTCCTTAGTGAGTTTTGGGAATTTCTCTTCAAGGTTCTTTAGGTCTTTTCCAAAAGTGGCATCAGCCAGGCTCTGCATGTCATGCCAAAATCCCCCAGATTCAATTCTGATATTATTTTTCTTCTTTCCAATAATGAATGACTCCTCAAACTTGTTTGCGAAAATATCTTCCGGCATGTTTTGCTTCATCTTAACCCATGAGTCTATTTTCTTCAATAAATCATATATGGCAAGTTTACAGTCATCATTTACATTGGAAGCTTCGATATTCTTATTTAACAATTCTTTATTTGCGTTTTTGTGTTCCTCAATCAGTTTTTTCCATTCTTTCTTCTTTTTATAATGATAGAGACAAAAAGCAATAACAACAATGACAACAAGTGTTACAAGCAAGTATAATATAAGCTTAAATAGGCGATTCCTTGATTTTGAATGTTCTAAACTTTGTGCATTAATATCACTTTCTACTTGTATCAGCTTAAGGCTGTCTCGCTTTATTTGAACAACGTCACAGATCGAATCGGCAATGCGTTTGTTCTTGATATATTGCACATTGTTGCCTTTTGCCAGAGCAACATCTGCTATAGTGTATATCCGATAGGCATGTGAGACATCATAAACTATTGGAGACTGAACAAGATCCATATACATTGATGCAGAATCGGTTTTCCCAAGCTTAGCGCATGCCCTTGCCTCATCGAGGATGACATCCTCGGTAATGTGGCTTGGATAAGACGCTAAGCAAGACTGCGCTATTCGGTGGGCGTCAACATAACATCTATTATAGAAATAGTAACGACTGAGGAACTGCATGGCATTGACAATAGATGTTGTGTCTTCCAATTCTACAGCTATTTCCTTGGCCTGCTGCAAATAACTTACAGTATTTTTGTCATTTGAAACTCGCATTTTTTCTCCTATATACAATAGGCACAATAGCTCATTATCCTTCTGACCAAGTTTACGATAATAAGATAGCGCATCACTGAATTTTGAAATGTCCTCTCCTGTTGATATAAAGCTGTTATTATACAGTTTTCCCATACGCATGTTGATTTGCGCGAGGTTGCTGTAGTCGGTGCTGTCGGCGTTGTCCTCGGCTTTCTTATACCATTTCATGGCTTCGACTGGCTGATTGGTGTGGAACTCACAGTAAGCACCTTTATATAATAGCGCACGGGTGTAGTGTTCTTTATTATGATTGTCGCTGTAGTGGTCGAGAGCAGCATTAATTAATGTGTCGCTAGAGCAGTTGCCATAGCAGCGGAACTGCGCTTGGGTGAGAAGCAGCGCGTGATAGGCTAGGTTCTCGTCACCTTGCAGCGAGTCGCGGTCGATGGCTTCGAGGATGGCGAGTGAGCTGTCGGGAGCGGTCCACATCAGCGAGTCGGCTTGCACCAGTCGCTATCTACACCACGCCCGCAGCCCATCACAGCGGTGATGAGCAAAAAAGTGAGC
>CALDIG010000293.1 GCA_937904375.1 uncultured Prevotellaceae bacterium | reverse complement strand
GGCGATAAGCCCAGGCTTGCCGCCTTTCTTGCCGCTTACGAGCACGAGAAACGGGCGTTCCGATGTATCGCTGTTGTGCGCTGTTGGCTTCAAGCCAGTAATTCTCAATGGTTTTCCAAAGGGCTTTCTGGTTGTTGGTGAGGTCGAGCTGAGCACTCTCCTTCTGAATACGTGCTCTCGCCACAGCGTTCTTTGTCTTGCCGTGGTCGTAGAGGGGAATGTTAAGCGACACTCCTATGCTGTTGTTCCACTGGCGGTAGAGCTGCTCAAAGAAGTTGCCGTTGGAAGTCATGTTGCTGGTGCTTATGCCAGCGTTAGCGTTGATGGTGGGGCGCATACTGGCCTTCGCCAACTCTATGTTCACGTCGCTGCGGTCCATGGCAAGCTGCTGGGCTTTTATCTCGGGACGCAGCATCAGCGCGGCGTAATACACGTCGAGTTTAGCCGGTACTGGTGCCAGCACGTCTTCATCAAGAAGCGGGACCACAATTTCTAAGGTCTCGTCTCCATCAAGCTCTAGCAACTGCTTGAGTTGAAGCTTGTAGTTGGCAAGCTGTGTCTCGTCGGCAACGAGCTGATATTGGTCGCTTGCCAGCTGAGTCTCTAGCTGCACCACCTGCACATGGCTCATCAGTCCTGCGTTATATACCTCGTGGGCGCGGTCCACCTGCGCTTGCGAGAGTTTGATTTGCTCATTGTCTTGTTTTATGGTCTCGATGCAATATAGAATCTGCACATAGAGCTGTGTAATACTCTCCTCTATCGAGAGCTCGCTTTTCTCGAGCTGCAGTTGCGCTATCTGTGTGTCAATCTCGGCAAGACGTGTGTTGTTCTTGATTTTGCCGCCGTCATAGAGAGGCATTGATGCGTTGAGGCCATAGCTACCGTTATAGGAGAACTTGCTGCTTGATGTGGTAATTTGGTCGCCACTCACTATGGCGCTTGACTCACGAAAGGGTCGAAATCCCACATTTTGACTGCTTGAGAAGCCAATATCGGGCAGACGAGATTTGCGCGCGTCATCAAGAACGAGTTCCTGTTCTTTCACCGACAGGCGTTTTTGGCGTATGTCAATATTCTGTGCCTTAGCCCAATCAATACATTGCTGCAGCGTCCAAACGCTGGGTTTTGTGATGGTGTTGTCATCTTGGCCAAATGCCGGCTTTGTGGCAGCGACCATGACAATGGCCAGCATTACCACAAATAATAAGTGTCGTCTCATAATTCTTAGGGGTTTTGTGATGCAAAGTTAAGACTCTTGCCGCTTTTTCACAAATCCTTTAGACAAACCCCATTTGTAAAATAGAAGAATGTGGGAATTTAATAGACAAAAGTGTTAAGTGATAAGTGATAAGTGTTAAGTGTTAAGTTAGCTAGATTATCTAGAAGGTCTAGAAATTCTAGAAAATCTAGAAAAAACTCTCCACTCTCACCTCTCCACTCTCACCTCTCCACTCTCCACTCTCCACTATTTAACCGGTTCCACGTGCAGGGTGATGTGTGTGTCGTCGCCGAAGCGGGTTTTCAGTTTCTTCTCTACTTGTGTGGCGAGGTCGTGGGAGGCTTGCAGAGTCATGGCGCCGTCCATGCGGATGTGAGCCTCGATGGCAATGCGGGTGCCTATGCGACGGGTGCGCAGGTTGTGAGGCTCGCTCACGCCAGGAAACGAAGTGATTATCTCCTCAATCTCTTGTTCAGTGTCCTGCGGCAGTGAACTCTCGGTGAGCTCACCGATGCTAGTTTTCAGCAGCTCCACTGCCACCTTTACCAATATTATGCCCACTACCACCGACGCCAATGGGTCGAGTACCGTCCATCGGTCACCGAGCAAAATGGCTCCGCCAATGCCGATTGCCGCCGCTATCGACGACAAAGCGTCGCTGCGATGATGCCACGCATTGGCAATCACCGCCTGCGAGTTGAGTTTCTTGCCGTGATAGGCGGTGTATTGATACAGTGCTTCCTTGACAGCGATAGAGAATAGAGCAGCCCATAGCGCCATTGTGCCGGGAGCCTCGAGGTCGCCACCTCTCGCCCACTCCACCAGGTTCACAATTCCCGAGATTATGATACCTGTTGCCGCCGCTATCAGTGCAATACCAATGAAGAATGTGGCGATGGTCTCAAACTTGCCGTGCCCGTAGTCGTGCGACTTGTCTTGGGGCTTGGCACTGACGCTCACGAAGGTGAGCACTATCACGTCGGTGACGAAGTCTGAGAGCGAGTGCACGGCGTCGGCAATCATCGCCGAGCTGTGCCCCACGAAACCCGCAATGAGTTTGCACACCATCAGCAGCACATTGCCCAAACAGCCTACAAAGGTGACTTTCTGTATTTTACGTTCGCGTGTCATTTTTGGTGGGACAAATTTCAAAAAAAAAAATGATACCTGCAAATTGTTGTACCATTTTTCGCAGCAAAAAAGGGACACCTCACTTCATGGAGATGTCCCTTGAGAAAGACAGGATGGCGGTTTAGACCCTTATAATGCGCATGTGGGCTTTGGGGTAGCGCAGCACGAGACAGCTGGTCTCGCTGAGCACGGTGGCATCGACGTTGCGCACACCGCTCGCCTTGAGGTTGAGGGTCTCGGCACTAAAGGGTTGGTGCACATACTTCTGCATGTATTCTGGGTCGATAATCATTCCGTTGGCTGCCATGCCGCACTCGTCAAACACCTCGCTCAGCAGCACATAGAGGGTACCGAACTTCGACCTCAGCTCTGTGAAGTCGATGCCCCACTTGGTGACAGTGTCGCTGGCGGTAATCACGCGCTGGTAGTCGAGCTTGTTGATGGTGCCAATGAGCTCGGAGCCTCCAATGAGAATCTTGCGCTTGCTGCCGGCATTGCCAGTGAACGCCCTGCGCATCATGTCGATAATCGACTCCTGGTTCATATTCTGGGCATTGTAGGTAAACTCCTTACCAGCCTGCTTCCAGATGCCGCCTGTGAGCATCACATACTCCTTCTTGACGTTATCCCAAATCCTGCCCTTCACGCCAAAGAGGAACGATTTCTCCATGCCCAGACGCATGTCGTAGATGGCTGCCTCCTCCTGGTCGTTCATGGTCCAGGGCACTTCTTTGTTTGAGAGCTTCTGCAAGGTGCTCTGCTCCACCTGCATCTTGAATATTTGGCAGAACTGCTGAGCCTTGTGAGGAAGTGCCTCAAACTGTGGCGACATAACATCAAGCTCGGTAGCTGCTCGCCCCATGCGGATGAGTGGAGTGCCAACTTCTATTGACGGCACACAGCCCTCCACGTCACCAATCTTCTTTCCGTTGACGGCCTGTACCTTCAAGCCGCTGTTGTCGTCGCGCGCTACTACATAGAGCACTAGTTCTTCCTTGCTCTGCACAGTGCCCCCGGCATCGTAGCCATACACCCCTTGCACAAGAATAGTGTCGGACACATCAAACATGTCGTCGTTGTTGGTGCTGAGCGTGATGCGGGTGTCATCGGGGGTGGCTTCGCCTTCACCAGGTTCTTCGTAGTCGGCTGCCACTTCGGCACTCGTGGGCTTGGTATCCACATTATAAAAATCAACAATCATACTGCCCGCATGTTTCGAGCCAGCACATCGTGAGAGCTGGTCGATGGGTGTCGCCATGGGGCGTATCTTCACTATCTGCTGGTCAATCTCGTTGAGGAGCAGGTCGGGCGACGCGCCTCGTGTGAGGTCGGTGGTGAGCGGCTCATCGTCGATGTGCTTGCCACCTGCCACACCGGCAACCACCACAGCGAGGGCCAGGTGATGGGGAGCGGCAAGGCATCCGCCAAGAATAAGCATTGTCACAATAGCAAGCAGCAACATGAGGAGCTTGCGGTTCTTCTTAAGCCAGTTGCGCACGGCAATGGCACGCTTAATGATTCTTTTAATAAACATGGTGTTTTTAATTTTAAAGTTTAGAGGTTAGAGTGGAGAGTGGAGAGTGGAGAGTGGAGAGTGGAGAGTGGAGAGTGGAGAGTGGAGAGCTGGTTCACGATCCCCAATCCCCGATTTCTACTTGTCCCAAAAGCTGCGCTTGGTGTAGATGGGGAAGTTTAGTGGTTGAGGTGACTTGTCGGCAGGAGCGGTGCCGGCGGCAGCAATCACCTCGTTGCGGCCACGCAGATAGCCCTGTGTCTCGGCATTCTTCAGGTCTTCGTCGTGGCGCAGTGCCTGAACCACCAGCTTGACGATGCTCTCGCTCGTGGCATTGCCTTCACGCAACGACTGTACTATCACCCTTGCCGAAGCTGCAATGCTCTCGCTCACGCCCAGCTCCTGGAGCAGCTGCTGCACGTCGTCGAGCTGCGGCGACTCCTCGCTGGCGGTGGCTACCTCCGCCTGCTGCGGCTCGAGGGCTACCGCCTCTGGCTCCACCGCGCTCTCCTGTTGAACCTCGGTGGCGGCATTTTCTTCAATAATGTTCTCGGTATTCATTTTTCAGATTTAGGGTTAAAGATTAAATGTTGTTGAAAATCACGTTGCAAAATTATGACGGCATCAACTCGACTAACCATATCAAAAAAACACAACCCGATTATCGCCCCCAACACGCCCCTAAATTACCGTTTTTATGCCTAAAAACCTATGCAAAACGGCAAGTTGCACACATTTTTGCAACAAAATAACCTCACTTTTTTGTCATTAAACAAAAAATGTCTATCTTTGCGTGCTTTTTCGCAAATAACTAAATAAGAATAACAAAAACATAAAAAATAACAATAATGGCAGCATTAGAAAAAATCAGAAAAAGATCAGCAATTTTGGCTATTGTCATTGGTCTTGGCCTACTTGCCTTTATCGGCGAAGAGGCCGCCAAGGCAATGGGATTCCTGGGAAGAGACACTTCGGCTCTTACTGTGGGAGATGAGAAGATTAGTATTCAAGAATTTAGTTCAGTGCAAGAGACGTTGCAAAAGCAGAACAACAATAAAGATGTTGACGGTGCTATTTTGCGACAACAAGCTGTACAAAACATCATTACTGACAAAATCACTTCACAAGAATGTGACGATGCCGGCATCGATGTCACCGATCAAGAAATTCTTACCCAGCTCTTTAACGAGACTGGACTAGACAACCAAACTTTTGAGCAAATCAAAAACGCCAAACCCGATCCCAACTCTAACGATCCACGACAGAAACAATTATATGAAGCAAAAGCTTATTGCGAAAGCCGTATTCCCGAAATAGCGAAAGAACTAAAGCAAGCAAAACTGCAACTCGCTATTATGGGCTGCTTGAAACCCAACAAGCTCGAAATGGCACATATCAATGAGATGAGCGCACCCTACGAAATCGAGTACACAAAAGTTGACTACGCTCAATATGCCGGCAAATACAAAGTCAGCGACGAGGAATTAAAAGAGGCTTACAACACCTATAAGGAATTCTTCAAGATTGACCAAGAGCAGCGCCGCATCAGCTACATCAAGGTTGACCTTGACCCCTCGGCTGCCGACATCAAGACTGCCCAAGGCAATGTCACTAAAGTCTATAACGACTTCGCAAGCCAAGAGGGCATCCTCGGCCTGAAGAACCATGATAAAGCCAACAACAGCATCTATGACAATGTAGCTATCGACTCGCTGATGACCAGCAGCAAGAGCAACAATCTCACTGTGGCCGGCACTAATGCCACCGAGCAAAAAGATGCTACCATTACCGAATTGCTTGAGGGAGGTATTAACTTCATGAAAATAAAGAACCCCACCTCACCTAAAGACCGCAAATACTCTATCTACAAGGTCACTAAGATTGTGGAGTGTCCCGACTCTCTTGGTGTAAACTATGTTTTCATCAAGGGCAACAAACAGATGCAAGACTCTGTGCTCAATGTTATTGCCAGCGGAGTGTCGCTTGACTCGCTTCAAAGCTCTAACAAGAATAAGAACATACGATTTAATTTGTACAACCCACAACAACAGCTTCCACCTGTTGACGGATATGTTTACCAAGATTCTATTCGCGAGAAATTAAAGGCACATCTTGGTGGTGACTTTTTCCACCTCGACACTCAACAGTCACAAGACCTGGACAGCGTCGCCGTGTACGCTCAAGTTGTGAAGCACGCAGCTCCTGTAACCCTCTACTCGATAGCACGCGCAACCTATCTGAACGAGCCAAGCGAGACCACTATCGACAACATCCGCAAGAACTTGCAGGCTTATATCGACAAAAACAAAACTGCCGATGATTTCAAGAAGAATGCCAAGGCAGCAAAATATGAGGTGCAAGAGTGTGTGGTAGATGCTAGCTATCCTTACATCAACAGTCAGATGACTGGTCCCGTGGTGGGCTCACGCGATATTATCTACTGGGCTTTCAACAACAAACCAGGGGCAGTCGTTACTCAAGTTATGGAGAATGAGAAGTACGGATACATGATTATAGCAGCTCTCGAGGATGTATATAAAGATTACATCCCTTACACCGACCCCACCGTTAAGCAACAGCTCACCAGCTATCTTCTCAACAAGAAGATTGGCGAAGACCTGCTCAAGCAGTACAACGGCAAGGCACAAGATGTAGAAGGATATGCCCAACTGCTCAATTCCACTGTTGAGAACATCCCGGAGCAGAACCAGAGCCTGCAATATATAGGCGATGCCAAAGTTATTGGACACCTCATCGGTCAAGGCAAGAATGCGGTAGGTAAAGTTCAGGTTATCGCCGGCGAGAACGCCCTCTATGTAGTGAAGGTCAACAAGATTGGCACACCAACACAGCTTACAAAAGCGCAATATGCCAGCATGTACCAGAGCGTTAACCCCGCTAAGATATTAATTGATAGCCGTAAGTTGTTCAACAACACACTAAAGTTTGATAATCCCGAATTTCAACAACAATAGTCACCGAACCACTTAACACTTACTTTCTTTATATTTTTAAGGTGCTGTTCCCAAAAGGTGCAGCACCTTAAGTTTTCTGAAATACTTAGTCCTCTTTAAAAACTAGGATTTTTTACTGAACTGTAAACTGTGAACTTTTTTGTCAAAATGTTGTGAGAAACAAAAATTATGAGTAACTTTGACCGATTTATACACATTATTATATAAAATGACCGAAATAAACCAAATTCAAGACGAGATAATAGAGGAGTTTGCCGACCTTGATGACTGGATGGACCGCTATGCCTACATCATTGAGATGGGCAACGCGCTAGAGCCACTCGACGAGAGTCTCAAGACCCCCGAGAACCTAATCGAGGGCTGCCAGAGCCGGCTGTGGCTCGACGCGCAATACAGCGACGGCGTTGTCACCTACCGCGCCGACAGCGACGCCATCATCGTGAAAGGTATCGTGGCGATGCTCATACGCGTGCTCTCAGGACAGAAGCCTCAAGACATCATCGACGCCGACCTCTACTTCATCGAGCGCATAGGCCTGCGCGACCACCTCTCCCCCACCCGCAGCAATGGTCTCCTCTCCATGCTAAAGCAGATGCGAGCCTATGCTATGGCATTTAATTCAATGCATAATTCATAATGCTCAATGCACAATTAAGAACTATGTTCAAAGGCATAAAACTATGAACTCTCAACTGTGAACTATAAACTAAATTAAATATTAACTTCAAAAACTATTAACTAATTATGTTTAAAAATCAACCAAAAGGCTTGTATGTCTTAGCACTTGCCAACACTGGCGAGCGCTTTGGCTACTACACTATGATTGCCATCTTGCTCTTGTTCTTGCAAGCACAATTTGGCTTCAGTACAGCATGGGCAGGTTTCATTTATTCATCATTTTTGGCGCTAGTTTATTTCACACCTATGATTGGCGGTATAATCGCCGATAAATGGAACTTCAAGAAAACCGTGACCCTGGGTATCATAGTTATGTTCCTCGGGTATTTGGTAATGGCAATCTCAGGACTGGCATCTAAGTCATTGGCGTTACTGTTCACGGCTCTATTCCTGATTGCTTGCGGTACCGGTCTCTTTAAGGGTAACCTCCAAGTGATGGTGGGCGACCTTTACAACGACCCCAAATATGCCGACAAGCGCGATGTGGCATTCTCTCTATTCTATATGGCAATTAACATTGGTGCCATGTTCGCTCCATCGGTTTCTGAGGCATTATGTAACTTGTCACTCCACAGCGTAGGAATGGAGTATCAATCTGGACTTCCTGGTTTATGCAACAAATTTCTATATGACCCTCAACACTTAGAAGTTGGTAGTTTAGTATCATTATTGGACAAAACAGGTACCAGCGATTTTGGTCAACTTCAAACCTATTGTGGCACCTATGTTAGTGCGATTATCAAAGGATATGCTTATGCCTTCGCCGTAGCTTGTGGCTCTATGGTAATATCATATCTTATCTATAAGATTGGAGCTGCTACCTACAAGCATGTTGGCAATAACATTAAGGACGCAATTGCAGACAGCAACAATACTGTTACCGAACTCAGCAAGGAAGAGACCAAGTCACGCATCGTGGCTCTGCTGCTTGTCTTTGCTGTGGTAATCTTCTTCTGGATGGTATTCCACCAAAATGGTGCTACTCTAACTAAGTTTGCTGAAATTTTCACATCTCAAGATGGTTCGGGATTCACTCGCATTGGATTTAACGTATGGGCTCTTGCTGTTATCGCAATTGGAGTATATGCCGCCTTCTCATTCTTCCAGAGTGAGTCAAAGAAGACAAAAGTCATCTCAGGTTCAATACTGCTTGCAACGATTGTGGGCGTTATCTTATTCTTAATCTACACTCCGAATCCTGTTACTGGTATCCAACCACAAATTTATCAACAGTTCAACCCATTCTATGTAGTGGCTTTGACACCATTCTCGGTAGCTATCTTTGCTTGGCTTGCCAAAAAGAAGAAAGAACCAAGTGCTCCACGCAAGATTGGTTACGGTATGATTGTTGCTGGTATCGCTTATGTAATAATGATATTTGCATCTTTAGGCTTCGGTCTGCCTCCTAAGGATGGAGCTAGCGAAACTTTGGTTTCCCCCAACTGGCTGATATCAACCTATCTGGTATTAACCTTTGCCGAGTTGCTTCTGTCGCCAATGGGTATCTCGTTCGTCAGCAAGGTTGCACCACCAAAGTACAAAGGCTTGATGATGGGGTGCTGGTTTGGCGCTACAGCAATAGGAAACTATCTTGTTTTCATACCAACAAAACTTTGGGACAGCATTCCAACTCCAATTTTATGGGGTATTTTAATGGTAATCTGCCTTGTTGCAGCTGGATTTATCTTCTCAATAATGAAACGTCTTGAGAAAGTAGCGAAATAACAACTAACGAATAAAATTCAAAACAATGAAAAAATATTTTTTATTTGCTGCCATGGCATTAGCATTAATGTCATCTTGTTCAGAAAAAGGGAATCCTAATATGAAGGCCGCCGAGGATTTATCAAAGGTACTCATTAAAAAGATTGACAACATAAAAGATGTTCAAGCATTAGATTCCCTTAAAATCAAAGTTGATTCAATACAAATTATTGTGTTGAGTGAAGAAGGTCCTTATGGGTCTAAAAATTCCATAAATAATGATTTCATCAAAGATAATAGTGAAGACGAAGAAGCTATTATTCTTGATTCATTGAAATACTATTATGACAAATTAGGAGTAAAGGCCAAAATTGATTCAGCATTCAACGCAAAGAAACAGGAATTAACTTCTAAGCAGTAGACTTCTATCATTTTCTATGCAAAACTCAGGCAGGCAGTGTAACACTCGCCTGCCTGAGTTTTTTTATCATTAGTGTTCGATAAAAATCGGTTCAGTCGCAAAAAGGTTGGTGTAAGACAAGTCGAAGACTTGACTATGTGCGAAACACATTGTGCCGTTCACGGCGGAGCCGTGGGCGGCACTGTGTGAC
>CALDIG010000292.1 GCA_937904375.1 uncultured Prevotellaceae bacterium | reverse complement strand
TGTCGGCACCGGCAAACTTGCGGTCACTCAGCAGGATGGCACGGTCGGCACCCATAGCGAGAGCCTCACGCAGCATCACATCGGCCTGGGGAGGACCCATCGAGATTACAGTCACATGAGCGCCATGAGCGTCCTTGAGACGCAGAGCGAGTTCGAGACCGCCCTTGTCGTCGGGGTTCATAATGCTTGGCACTCCATCACGAATCAAGGTGCCCTTTACGGGGTCAATCTTGATTTCGGTGGTATCGGGAACTTGTTTTACGCAAACTATAATATTCATATCTTGTGTCCTCCTTGATTATTTAAATAAATGACCAGCAATCACCATGCGCTGAACCTCAGATGTACCCTCATAAATCTCGGTAATCTTAGCGTCGCGCATCATGCGTTCTACAGGATACTCACGAGTGTAGCCATAGCCACCGTGGAACTGAACCGCTTTAGTGGTTACTTCCATAGCAGTCTCGGCGGCAAAGAGCTTCGCCATAGCGGCATCGGCACTGTAAGGTATACCGTTGTCCTTCTTCCAGGCGGCGCTGCGCACGAGCAGGCGGGCTGCCTCAACCTTTGTCTTGAGGTCGGCCATCTGGAACTGGGTGTTCTGGAACTTGGCGATAGCGCGTCCAAACTGCTTGCGCTCCTTAGTGTAACGCACTGTCTCGTCCATTGCGCCCTGAGCGATACCCAGAGCCTGTGAAGCGATACCTATGCGTCCGCCGTCGAGGGTCTTCATGGCAATGCTGAAGCCCTTGCCGAGTTGGCCAAGCAAGTTCTCTTTAGGCACTTCGCAATTCTCGAAAATGAGCTCGCAGGTAGCACTACCGCGAATACCCATCTTCAACTCCTTCTTGCCGATAGAGAAACCGGGCATGCCTCTCTCAACGATAAACGCCGAGATGCCCTTTGTGCCTTTCGACTTGTCGGTCATCGCCATCACGATGAACACGTTGGCGTAAGAAGCGTTGGTGATGAAAATCTTCGAGCCATTGAGAATCCATTTGTCGCCAGCGTCAACAGCCATAGTCTGCTGCATAGCGGCATCGGTACCAGCATTAGGCTCGGTAAGACCGAAGGCGCCAATCCACTCGCCCGAAGCGAGCTTGGGCAAATATTTCATCTTCTGTTCCTCGGTGCCGTGCTCCATGATTGGAGCCATGCACAATGAGGTGTGAGCCGAGAGAACTACGCCAGTGGTGGCACAAACTCTCGAAAGCTCCTCTACAGCCATGATATACATCTGCACAGTGCCGCCGGCACCGCCATATTCTTTGGGCACGGGAATTCCCATTATGCCCAACTTTCCCATCTTCTCCACTGTCTCAAGTGGGAAGCGTTCCTGCTCATCAACCTCGGCTGCCAGAGGTTTTACCTCTTTCTCGGCAAACTCGCGAATCATCTGCAGGAATAGTTGTTCTGTCTTTGAATAACTGAAATCCATAAAAGTATTTAGTTAATAGTTTATCAGTTTTTAGTTTTTAGCTAACAAGCTGACGAGAAACAAGTAAACAAGGCAATGGTAGAGAGCCTGGACCTCGTCAACTAGGCAGCAGTTGCTACTACCTTGTCAGCTTGTCAGCTCGTTACTTGTCAGCTTTAATATTTGTAGAAACCTTCGCCAGTCTTGCGGCCGAGCAGACCAGCGCGGACCATCTTTCTCAACAGTGGGTGAGGACGATACTTGGGATCGCCAAACTCGTTGTAAAGCACCTCCATGATGGCTAGGTTCACGTCATTACCGATAAGGTCGGCGAGTGCCAATGGTCCCATTGGGTGGTTAGCGCCAAGCATCATGCACTTGTCGATGTCCTCGGCGCTGGCGATGCCGTCGGCGAGAATGCCCACTGCCTCGTTGATCATCGGGATAAGGATGCGGTTCACGACAAAGCCGGGAGCCTCGTTCACAGGCACTGGAGTCTTGCCAATCTCGGTGGTGAGGTCGATGATGCACTTTGCGGTCTCATCGCTGGTGAGCTGACCCTTGATAACCTCAACGAGCGCCATGCGGTCGGCGGGGTTGAAGAAGTGGCAGCCAATGAACTGTGCGGGACGGCTGGTGCAAGCGGCAATCTCGGTGATTGACAGCGACGACGAGTTGGTAGCGAAGATCGTCTCGGGCTTGCATATTTTGTCAAGCTCCATAAACACGTCCTTCTTGAGCTGCATGTTCTCAACGGCAGCCTCGATTACGAGGTCGGCATCGGCAAATGTAGCGTAGTCGGTGGTAGTGGTGATGTTTGCCAAGATGGCATCCATCTTCTCTTGAGTGATTTTACCTTTCTCCACGAGTTTGTTGTAACCCTTAGAGATTGAAGCCATAGCCTTCTCAAGGCTGGTGTCGGTGCGGCTCTTCATGACCACAGGCATCTTGGCGGCAAACGCCTTGACGATACCCTTAGCCATTGTTCCGGTTCCAATTACACAAATTTTCATGATTAAAATGTTTTATTTAGTTAACAAGTTAACAAGTTGATGAGTAAACAAGGCAATAGATATTGCCTCTTCTCAATAAAGGTATTTATTTTCCTTCGAAATTGGCAGGACGTTTATTGAGGAACGCGTCCATACCCTCTTTCTGGTCGGCAGTGGCGAAACACTTGCCGAAGAGTTTGCTCTCAAGCTCAAGGGCTTCGGGAGCGTTGAGGTCATAGTTCTCGTTGATGCTCAGCTTGGCGAGACATATCGCCGTGGGAGCGCAGGCAAGCATCTTCTTTGCCATCTCAACGGCAGCGGGCATAAGCTCTTCGGGCTCGTGGATAGAGTTCACCAAACCTATGCGCAACGCCTCGTCGGCACGGATTATCTTGCCAGTATATATCATCTCCTTGGCATAACCCTGACCAATGAGCTTGGGCAGACGGTAGGTGCCTGAGAAGCCCGGGATGATGCCCAAACCAACTTCGGGCTGACCAAACTTAGCCTTCACCGACGCGATGCGGATGTCGCACGCCATAGCGAGCTCGCAGCCACCACCCAATGCGAAGCCATTAATCGCGGCAATCACAGGGATGGGCAGCACCTCTATCTTGCGGAACACCGCTGCACCAAGTTTGCCGAACTCATAGCCCTCTTGCTCATCAAGGTGCGCCATCTCGCTGATGTCGGCACCAGCGACAAACGACTTCTCGCCGTCACCAGTGATAATGAGCACGCGAGTGGCAGGGTCAATGCTTTCAACAAAGTTGTCCAGCTCCGCCAATATTGTGGAGTTGAGCGCATTGAGCGACTTGGGCGCCGAGATTTTGAGAATGGTGATGCCACCATCAATTTTCTCAATCTTCAGGAAATTGTAATCCATAACAATGTTAAGTGCTAAGTGTCAAGTATCAAGTGCTAAGTGTTTACAAACCTCAAATTTTCGAAGAAAATAAACTTAAAACTTAACACCTACAACTTAAAACTTAATTAAACGTCCATTGGTTTGAGGTTTGGATCAATGATGAGTGTAGCGCCAGTAGCCTCCTGAACCTGCTCAACGGTGAACTCGGGATGCAGCTCACGCAGCACGATGCCTTCGGGGGTGATGTCCATAACACCCATCTCGGTGATAATCATGTTTACCTGACCGGCAGCAGTAAGTGGCAATGTACACTCTTTCAAAATCTTGTGGTTGCCTTTCTGGGTGTGCTCCATAGTGAGAATCACACGCTTGGCGCCTACTACAAGGTCCATAGCGCCACCCATGCCAGGAGCCATCTTGCCGGGGATGATCCAGTTGGCAAGGTTTCCCTTCTCATCAACCTGCAATGCTCCAAGGAACGACACGTTCACATGTCCGCCACGAATGATGGCAAACGAAGTTGCTGAGTCAAAAGTGCAAGCGCCGGGTTCCAAAGTGATGAAACCGCCACCAGCGTTAATCAAGTTCTTGTCTTCCTCGCCCTCGGCAGGTGTTGGACCCATGCCCATAGCGCCGTTCTCGGTTTGGAGGGTCACCTCCACGCCTTCAGGAAGATAGTTAGGAATCAATGTTGGGATACCAATACCCAAATTCACTACGTCACCGTCGTGCAGCTCCTTGGCGGCACGCTTAGCGATGACCTCTCTCATTTGATACTTATCCATAGTTAATTACGGTTTATGATGTTAATATAATTAATTGTTTTTTGTTGAATAATTCATTTATTAAGCAGTATTGAAACTTTTCTCAACTCAATCCTCCACTCTCCACTGCTCTATAGTTCGCAAGTCGGGGTTAACAGTCACGCCCACTTTTACCTTGTGGCGAGAATCGTTCCAATAGGAAATCAAGTAGTCCCTCTCATTAATTTGGGCAAGTGCCTCATCAACAGTAGCAGTAGTCGAGATTTTTAGTTCCAGCAAGTAAATAGTGTTACGGTTCTTTATCACCACATCGCAACGACCGCGTGAACTCTTGACCTCAGTATCGGTCTCAATGCCTATACAGTCAAACAAAACCCTTAGTAGTGTCTCAAAGTCGCGCTCGGTTTTGTTGCTCAGGTCGTAGGGCAACGCTGACAGATAGCTCTGAACGGCCTTGAGAGCAGCATTGATATCATCGGCTATCATTGCACGCTTCACAGCAAGGATTAGCGAGTTGTTCTGGATATCGTTTTTATTAAGATAACGAGGCATGAGAGTGCTGTAAAGACCAGCATGAACCTCTTTATTGGGTATGCCCAATGTATAGACATTTTCTTCTGTATTATAGTCTTTTATCGTGAGATACCCACTCTGATATAGAATAGGAATCGCACTTTCCATATTATCAAATGGTTGATCAAAAGAGCGTTCAAAAAGCTGAGTGTTCTCGATGTCACTAAGCTTGAAATTATACATGTCGAGAATCTTGATTAGTGCCGCCGGAGTGCCGCTTGTAAACCAGTAGTCCCTTAACTCGCTTGCACTGAAAGCGTTGACGATGCTATAAGGATTATAAACATCGACCATCCTTTGACCGAAGTGGTAACCGTCATAGCGGTCACGAAGTTGCTGAAGCATCTCTTGAGCATTCGTGCCGTTTTCCAAAGCCATCACCTCGATATCCATCTTGAAAGTCTCCTTAAGTTCTTCTGTTGTAATACCGCACAAAGCTTCCCATCTCTTCTGCATAGAAATGTTGGTCAGATTGTTAATGGTAGAGAAGATCGACATCTGAGAGAACTTCGTCACACCAGTGATGAATACAAAACGCAGATGCTCGGCCATAGACTTCACTGGACCATAGAAAGAATTGAATACTGACCGTACGACATCCATTTTCTCATTGTCATCTATCACGTTGAGAACAGGTGAGTCATACTCGTCAAAAATCAGTACCACACGTTGACCAGTGCGTTGGTGAGCCATTACAATCAGTTTCTCTAGTCGGCCACCAAACGACAAACCTTTGTTACTAACTCCATATTCTTTCTCGAAATCACTCAATACTGAGCTAAGTGATATTTCAACATAAGTAGGATCATCGTTTTTACATCTCGACATATCGAAGTGCAGCACGGGATATTGCGTCCACTCGGTCTCAAGACGCTCCATAGCAAGACCCTCAAACAAGTCTTTACGGCCTAAAAAGTAATATTTTAATGTGGAGCACAGCAATGACTTACCAAACCGCCTTGGGCGACTTAAGAATATCGCATCACCATAATTGTTGGCAAGGTCGTAAATATACCCGGTCTTGTCAACATAGACAAAACCTTCGGTTCTTATTCTCTCAAAGTCCTGCACTCCGGCAGGGAAACGACGTTTCTGTGCCATAACATTAAAAATCTAACCTCTCATTTCATTCCGCGCTTCACCATTTCTTGCACGACGAATGATGCCACGTCGTCGGCGTAGGTGTTCATGCCGAAGCCAGCGTCAAAGCCAAGTTCCTTGGCGAGTTCATGGGTCACACGCGCGCCGCCGCAGCAGCATATCATCTTGTCGCGCAAGCCCTCGGCCTCCATCAGCTCGATGAAGTTGGTCATGTTCTGGATGTGTACGTCTTTCTGGGTCACTGTCTGCGACACGAGCAATGCGTCGGCATGAAGCTCAATGCCACGGGCTATAAACTCCTCATTGGGCACTTGCGAACCCAAGTTATAGGCTTCTATCATCTCGTAGCGCTCTAGACCGTAATGTCCAGCATAACCCTTCATATTCATGATGGCGTCGATGCCCACAGTGTGCGCGTCGGTGCCAGTCGAGGCTCCCACAATCACAATCTTGCGGCCGATGTTCTCCTTGATGTACTCATCGGTCTCATACATGTCCATTGTGTTTGACTCCACTTTAGGGACATAGATATTGGTGTAATCCACTGTGTGAGTGCAACTGCCGTAGCAGTTGAAGAAGGTAAAGCCGGGAGTAAGCTCCTGATAGAACACCACGCTGGGGTTCTCGAGACCCATCTTGCGCAACTTCTGCTTAGCGGCCTCCACAGCCTCGGCGCCGCATGGCACTGGCAGGGTGAAGCTCAACTGCACCTTGCCGTCGTTCATGGTGTCGCCGTAGGGTTTTATCTTCGATAAGTCTAAGGTTTTGTCAAAATCCTTAGCTTCCATTGAATATAGTCCTTCGCTCATATCTTGTGTCTCCTATTTTTTATCGTTTGCCTTTCATTAACTCAATAAACGGATTCAGGTAGTTGGCGCCCTTCATGGTCACGCCCGACAGGCCCTTGCCTCCGTTCTTGGGACGCTTCACGTCACCAAAGATACCTTTCTCGAGTGCTGTGAACAAGCCCTCTTTGGTAATATCCTCTAGCAGCTTGATAGTGTTGCCAAGCACTTCCTTCACACGGTTACGGCAGATGCCGCCCTCCTTAAATTCCATCTCGTCGCCAATGCTCTTCATGTTGTTGAAGATGTACTTGGCGTTCTCAATCGAGAGATAGCGGTCGCTCATGAATGGGGTGTGGATAGCCTCGGTGGGCATTCCCAGCAGTTGGATTCCCTGGTGAGTCCAGATGCCAATCATGTTGAACAGCGCATCCTGGATGTGACCACGGAAGATGTTTCCTGTCATGAATTTAGTGGGAGGCATATACTTAAGTGTTGCCTTAGGGAAGATTTCGCGGGTCATCTGTGCCTGGGCAAGCTCCAGCAGGAAGCCGTTCTCGAGCATGGGATCCATCTCAAAGGCGTGTCCCAGACCCATC
>CALDIG010000291.1 GCA_937904375.1 uncultured Prevotellaceae bacterium | reverse complement strand
TTAGATACTCGAGGGCGCACTTCGTGCTTAAAATTAATTGAAAATTAGATAAAAATTTAACAAAAATATGCGTATATGAAATTTTAAATAAAATTTTCATTGAATTTTAAGCGAAGCGCCCCCCAACCACGCAGATGGTTCTCTCAAAAAGCCGCACCTCTCGGTGTCGAACACATTTTTTGCGGGCGAACCCATTTTTCTCTACATTTCTCTCGGTTTGCACTAATTTTTGATAAATTAGGCTGCACCTCGCAAATAAAAATAAAAAACTTCGTTTTTGATTTTGTATTTCTCTCGGTTTGCACTAATTTTATTTAAAAACAAGGTGAAAACTATCTTATTTCGCATTTTATTAGTACCTTTGTGGTCGTTTTTGGAAAACCATATTTTTGACGCGGAATTTTTTACGTTACTATATAAAAATCACTTTTAAAAGTTATGGCAGAAAAATTTGAAAAATTGTTCGACCAATTCGCGCCTGTCACTCCCGAGGAGTGGCGCGCCAAGGCTGAAGTTGACCTGAAAGGCGCCGACTACAGCAAGAAAATGATTTGGCGGACAAACGAAGGTTTCAATGTTGAGCCCATCTACCGCGGCGTTGACATTGAGAACCTCAAGACCACCGGGTCGCTTCCCGGCGAGTATCCCTTCGTGAGAGGCACTCGCGTGAGCAACGACTGGTATGTACGTCAAGACATCGAAGTCACCGATGTGAAAGCCGCCAATGCCAAGGCTCTTGAAATCCTCAACAAAGGCATCAACGACGTGTGCTTCAAGCTTCCTCATGGGCAAAGTGTTGACATCGCCGCTCTTCTCGACAAGATTGACGTGAATCTCGTGGCTATTGACATCAACTGCTGCCCCAAAGTGGCTGCCGATGTCGCCAAGCAACTCGTCGCCGTCATCGAGAAGCAGGGAGCACAAGAGACCTTTGTAGGCTCTATCAACTTCGACCCCTTCCGTCGCTACTTCAAGCACGGCGAGCCCTTCCCCCGCGACATAGTCGCCATGGCAAAGGAAATGCTCGACATCGCGAAACCTGTAAAGAACCTGCGCGTGCTTAGCGTTGACGCTATCCTGCTCAACAATGCCGGCGCTTTCATCTACCAAGAACTTGGCTACGCCCTGGCTTGGGGTAATGAGTGGATGGCAATGCTCACCGAGGCTGGTGTTCCGGCCCAAGAAGTGGCTTGCCGCATCAAGTTCAACATGG
>CALDIG010000290.1 GCA_937904375.1 uncultured Prevotellaceae bacterium | reverse complement strand
TCCGCAATTAATATACCACTTAACTAACATGTCAAAAGAACAAGAACGTGCAGAGCTGCATCGAGTGATTTGGAATATAGCCAATGACCTGCGTGGCAGTGTTGACGGCTGGGATTTTAAGACTTATGTCTTGGGAATGCTATTCTACCGTTTTATCTCGGAGGATCTAACACGCTATCTCAACAAACTAGTTGCAGAAACGGGAACAACTGACTTTGATTATGCTTCGTTGAGCGATGAAGAGGCTTTACGTGCCAAAGACCAGACTGTGCAAGAGAAAGGCTACTTCATCTTGCCTAGTGAGTTGTTCCAAAATGTCGCCAAGCGTGCGAAAAACGACGATGCTCTCAATGAGACATTAAAGCGCGTGTTCACCAATATCGAGGGAAGCGCAAAAGGCACGCCCAGCGAGCCTGACCTTAAAGGTCTGTTCAGCGACTTTGACGTGAACAGTAACAAACTCGGCGGAACTGTCGTTCAGCGCAACGCCAAGCTGACAAGCATCATAGAGCGCATTGCTGACTTCAAACTTGGCGGTGAGCTTCAAGAAGCCAACACCGACATCTTTGGCGATGCCTACGAATACCTGATGACCATGTATGCGAGCAATGCCGGCAAGAGTGGCGGTGAGTTCTTCACGCCACAAGAAGTTTCTAAGTTGCTGGCACTCATTGCTATTGATGGTAGAGAAACCATAAACAGAGCGTATGACCCTGCCTGTGGCAGCGGTTCGCTACTGCTACAGTTCCGCAAACTCATGGGCGACAACGTTAAGAACTTCTATGGTCAGGAGATAAACATTACAACCTACAACTTGTGCCGCATCAACATGTTCTTGCATGGGGTAAACTTTGAGAAATTTGACATCGCTCTTGGTGACACTCTCATTGATCCACAGCATTGGGATTACGAGCCATTTGATGCCATCGTCTCAAATCCACCATATTCAACAAAGTGGGTGGGTGATGGTGACGCAACGCTTATCAACGACCCACGCTTCTCTCCTGCTGGCGTGCTTGCCCCAAAGAGCAAGGCCGACCTTGCTTTCACGATGCACATGCTGTCATGGCTCTCGACAACTGGCACTGCAGCCATTGTTGAGTTTCCTGGAGTATTGTATCGAGGCGGTGCCGAAGGCAAGATTCGCAAATACTTGATTGAGAACAACTACGTTGACACCGTTATACAACTTCCAGATAATTTGTTCTTTGGTGTCTCTATCGCAACATGCATCATAGTCCTCAAAAAGTCGAAAGGCGACAACTGCGTGCTGTTTGTTGACGCTAGCAATGAGTTTGTACATGAAGGAAATAAGAATAAACTATCGGAGGATAATATCGAGCGCATCAAGGATGCTGTTTTTTCTCGCACAGAGGAGCAACATTTCACTCGTCTTGTAAAGAATCAAGATATTGCTGAGAAAGACTACAACCTGAGCGTGAGCAGCTATGTCGAGAAAGAAGACACTCGCGAGGTTATCGACATCGTTAAACTCAATGCCGAGATAGAGCGCATAGTCGCCCATGAGAATGAACTGAGAATGGCTATCAATAAAATCATAAACGAATTAAGATGAAGAAAACTGAAACACCAACAGATATCATTAAAACCGATTCTAATGGCGTTACAAGTGCTATTAACGCCGAATTACTTGCTGAAGTCAACAACAGCATTATTGTCATAAAAGAGCAACCAGTCATAATTGATGCTGATGTGGCCGCTCTTTACGGCGTAGAGACTAAACGCATTAATGAAGCTGTTCGCAACAACCCTAACAAGTTCCCTAAAGAGTATATGTTTGAACTTACTCCAAAGGAAGTTGCATATTTGCGGTCGAAAATTTCGACCACAAAATTTTCAAGCAAATCACGTGTACAGCCTAAAGTCTTTACAGAAAAGGGGTTATATATGTTAGCTACCATCTAAAATCATGAGCGAGATAGAGAAACTTATACAGGAGCTCTGCCCAGAGGGAGTGCCGTTTAAAAAACTCAATGATATGTGCCATATAAATAGGGGGGTTAGAGTCGTAAGAAGTGAACTTGCAGAATCTGGGAAATACGAGGTTTTCCAGAATAGTTTAACCCCATTAGGGTATTATGATAAATCTAACAGTCCTTCAAATACAACCTTTGTTATAAGTGCAGGTGCAGCAGGACAAATAGGATTCAGTAAAAAACCTTTTTGGGCAGCTGATGATTGTTTGTTAATTCGTACATCTGATTTTATTGAAAACAAATATGTATATTATTGTTTGTTGAATAAGCAACAAAATATTATTTCACAAGTTAGAAAAGCAAGTGTTCCTAGATTATCAAGAAAAGTTATTGAACAATTTGAAATCCCTGTGCCACCGTTAGAGGTTCAGCAAAAGATTGTTGAGATTCTTGACAATTTCACAAGCCTCACAGCGGAGCTGGAGGCGGAGCTGGAGGCAAGGAAGCGGCAGTATGAATACTACCGCAATCTGTTGCTCACCTTCAATCCCGTCGCCAACGGCGCCGTGACCGGAGGAGAGCAACAGATAGGGGATGGTTTCACCCCCCCATTAAGTCGCTGAATATTAAGTATTTAAGTTTTGGAGAAATGGGAACGTTTATTCGCGGAAAATATCTACAGAAGAGAGATTTTGTTAATAGTGGGTATCCTTGTATTCACTATGGGCAACTCTATACTTATTATGGTACTTCCGCAGACAAAACAATATCATTTGTGTCTCAAGAAGTGGCAGAAAAGTCATCAATAGCATCAAAAAATGACTTGTTGATTACATTGACAAGTGAAAATGAAGATGATGTATGCAAGCCCTTGGCATGGTTAGGTGAAGAAGATATTGCTGTTAGCGGACACATGGTTATCTACAAACATAATCAAAATCCTAAATATCTTTCTTATCTTCTTCAAAGCGAACAATTCTTTATTGATAAAAGAAAAATTGCTCATGGGACTAAAGTCATAGAAGTTAAACCAGATAATTTAGCGAAAATTGTCGTCCCTATCCCACCTCTTGACGAACAAGAGAGGATTGTCGCCATTCTTGACAGCTTTGAGACGCTTGTCAACGACCTTACTGCAGGTTTGCCTGCCGAGATAGAGGCACGTCGCAAGCAATATGAATATTACAGGAACAAACTGCTAACATTTAAAAAGATAGCATGAAACAATATAACCTCATCAGCGAGAACGAAGAAAGTACCGTCATTGCTCAATATGAGTCACAGGTGGTGCATGAAAGCGAATACCAAAGTGAAGCAGAGCTAGAGAAAGCCTTCATCCGTCAGCTTGAAGACCAGAAGTATGAGCGATTGCACATCCACAATGAAAAAGACCTTATCGCCAACCTACGCAAGCAGATTGAGCGATTAAACGACTATACTTTCACCGATGATGAATGGAAACGGTTCTTCGAGGGCAACATTGCTCGTCGCAACGACGGCATAGAAGAAAAATCGTTCATTATTCAAGAGGATTACATCCAGGTTCTCGAGCGTGATGGTGGTGAATTGCCAATGAACATCTACCTCATTGACAAGAAAAACATACACAACAACTCGCTTCAAGTCATAAACCAGTATGAGGAAGAAGGCGGGACTCACAACACCCGCTATGATGTGACAATTCTTGTCAATGGTTTGCCACTGGTTCATGTGGAGCTGAAGCGACGTGGAGTAAGCATTAAAGAGGCATTTAACCAAATAAACCGCTATCAGCGCGAAAGCTTCTGGGCTGGCACAGGACTTTATGAGTATGTGCAGCTATTTGTCATCAGCAACGGCACTGAGACCAAGTATTACAGCAACACAACACGCGACGCCCACATCAAGGAGATTCAGAAGCATAATCCAAAGAAAGGCCGCAAGCAGACCAGCAACAGCTTTGAGTTCACATCTTATTGGGCTGACGCTACCAATAAGCCCATTCTCGACTTGATAGACTTTACCCTTACATTCTTCTCGAAGCATGTCATCCTGAAAGTCCTTACCAAGTATTGCATTCTCACCAGTGAGAAACTGCTTATGGTGATGCGACCATATCAGATTGTGGCTTGCGAGCAGATTCTTGACCGCATTATTCGTGCCAAGTATCTGCGCACCTACGGCTCTATTGAGGCCGGTGGCTACATTTGGCACACTACAGGTAGCGGAAAAACCCTCACCTCGTTCAAGACGGCACAGATGGCATCGAAGTTGGAGTTTATTGACAAGGTCCTTTTCGTTGTTGACCGCAAAGACCTTGACTATCAAACGATGAAAGAGTATGACCGTTTTGAGAAAGGTGCCGCCAACAGCAACACCAATACGACTATTCTGCGTCGGCAGCTTCAAGACCCCGATTGTCACATCATCATCACCACGATTCAGAAACTCGCCACACTAATCAAGAAGAATGCCGAGTTTGAGGCCTATCAAAAGCACATCGTGTTCATCTTTGATGAGTGCCACCGCTCGCAATTTGGCGACATGCACCAAGCCATCATCAAGAAGTTCAAGAAATATTACATCTTTGGCTTCACCGGCACACCCATCTTCCCACAAAACTCCAGCAGCAATGCCCATCCCAACCTGAAGACCACCGCACAAGCGTTTGGCGACAAGTTGCACACCTATACCATTGTTGATGCCATCGCTGACCAGAATGTGCTTCCCTTCCGTGTGGAATATATCAGCACGATGAAGAAGCAGGAAAACATTGACGATGATGATGTGTGGAACATTGACCGTGAAAAGGCGTTGATGGACGAGCGACGCATTAAAATAGTCACTAAGTATATTATCGACCACTTCAATCAGAAGACCAAGCGCAACGACAAGTCATACGTGTTCCGCAAGCTGCAGAACATCGAGGAAGTGGCGAAGACCAAAAAAGGCAAGGATGTGGAGGAGGTAAAACTCGCCACAAGGCTTACTGGATTCAACTCGATTTTTGCCGTCGCCTCAATTCCTATGGCTCGCCTCTATTATAACGAGTTCTTGAAACAGATGCAAGAACGGCCAGAGGCAGAACGCTTAAAGATTGCCACAATCTTCAGCTACGGCGTTAACAACGAGGTGAGCGATGATTTCCCCGAAGACGAGAACAGTGAGGACACCAGCGGACTAAGCGACAGCGACCGTGACTTCCTTGAAACTGCCATCGCTAACTATAACGAGCAGTTCAAGACCAACTACGACACATCGAGCGAGAAGTTCCAAAACTATTATAAGGACGTGTCGCTGCGCATGAAGAACCGCAAGATTGACCTGCTTATCGTGGTCAATATGTTCCTCACGGGCTTTGACGCTACCACTCTCAACACCTTGTGGGTTGACAAAAACCTGCGAATGCACGGTTTGTTGCAAGCCTATTCACGCACCAACCGCATTCTCAACAGCATCAAAACATTCGGCAACATAGTTTGTTTCCGTAACCTTGAGAATGCCACCAACGATGCCATATCACTCTTTGGCGACAAAGACGCTTGCGGCATCGTGCTGATGCGCACCTTCGATGAATACTTTGGTGGCTACACCGATGACAAAGGCAAGAGTGTGCCTGGCTACAAAGAACTCATTGACCAGCTGTTTGACGAGTTTCCTGTGGGCGAGCTGATTGTAGGAGAAGAAACCCAAAAACGATTTATACGCCTCTTTGGTGCAATATTGAAATTACGCAATGTTCTTAGCGTGTTTGACACTTTTGAGGAAAAAGATCTCATGACCGACCGTGACTTACAGGACTATTGCAGTATGTATATAACTCTTCATGACCAGCTTCGTCCCGACAAGCACGAAAATACTGAAGTCAACGACGATATCGTGTTTGAGATGGAGTTGATAAAGCAGATTGAAATCAATATCGACTACATTCTAGCACTTGTGAAGAAGTACCACGAGGAGCATACCGTTAACGGACAAATCGAAATCAAGACAGACATTGAACGTGCTATAAACTCCAGCCCGCAAATGCGCAAGAAGAAAGACCTCATTGAAGCGTTTATTGACTCTCTCACACCAACCTCAAACATCGACGATGACTGGAACACATTCGTGCGAGAGCGTATGCAACAAGAGCTTGATGACATCATCGCCACTGAGAACCTGCGCGATGAGCCTGCTCGCAAATTCATCAAGTCTTGTTTTGTCAATGGCGAAGTAGAAACTAGTGGCACTGAGATTGCCCAGATATTACCACCGATGAACCCGTTTGCAATAGGTGGTGATAGGGAGAAAAAGAAAAACTCTGTCATTGAGAAAATTAAACGATTCTTCGAAAAATTCTTTGACCTAATCTCGTTTAATTAAGATATCAATAATTCAGGATAAAAAAAACAATGTATAATAAAACTATGAAACGACTTCTTAACTTGATGCTGGCTGCTGTGCTGGCTTGTGCTGCCTGGGCAGCGGGTAATGACACCTACACCGTGATTGTTTCGTGCGACGGATTGCGCTGGGACTACGCCGAGTGCTACGACATGCCGTTCTTCGACCGCCTCGCCAAAGAGGGCGTGAAGGCGGTGATGCAGCCCTCGTTCCCCACCAAGACGTTCCCCAACCACTACACCCTCGCCACGGGACTATATCCCGACCACCACGGCATTATCGCTAACACCTTCCGTCTGCTAGACACGGGAGAGAAATACAAGATAGGCAGCGAGGAAGCTGGTAAAGGCAAGAACTATGGCGGCGACCCCATCTGGCTCACCGCCAAGCACCAGGGCGTGAAGACCGCCACGGTCTATTGGGTGGGCAGCGACGTGAAAATCAACGGCGAGTACCCCAACTACTGGCAGGACTACCGCAAGAAACCGCTGCTCAAGCCCGAGGAGCGCGTCGATAAGGTGATAGAACTGCTCAACCTCCCCGAGGACAAGCGTCCGCACCTGGTGATGTGCTACTTTGAGGAGCCCGACCACTCGGGGCACAGCTACGGTCCCATCAACAAGAAGACACGCCGCGTTGCCGAGGCTCTCGACGAGCTGCTGTGGAAACTCTGGGCTCGCCTTAAAGCGATTCCCGAGATAGGCGACAAAATCAACCTCATCATCACTGGTGACCATGGCATGACATGGCTCAGCGATGTGCGCGTGGTGCGCAGCGACAACTATGTAAAGAAAGAATGGGTGGAGCATTTCGACGGCGACAGCCCGGCTCTTATCTACACCACCACGCCCGAGTGTGCCGATTCCATCATCAACGCCCTGCAAGGCGTAAATCACATACGCGCATGGAAGAAGGGCGAACTGCCAGAATATCTGCACTACGGCACCAACAAGAACATGAGCGACGTGGTAGTGGTGCCCGACATAGGATGGGTGTTCCGCAACAACAATAAGGTGGGCGGCGGCACTCACGGCTGGGATCCTACTTACAGCGATATGCTCGTGGGATTTCGCGCCATAGGCCCCGACTTCAAGGTGGGCTACATTAGACCTGGAGTGTTCCGCAACGTGTGCATCTATCCCCTACTCGCCCACCTGCTAGGCATCACGCCAGCACCTAACGACGGCGACCTGAATGAAGTGAAAGATATGCTGAAAGTGGCTCCGCCACAGTTTTAGTTGTGCCGCTTCGCTGGTTTTATCGCTCGCGATGCTCGCTAGTTGTGCCGCTTCGCTGGTTGTGGCGCTCGCAGAGCTCGCTAGTTTATGAGCGTGGGCGTTGTTATTGCATTGCGCCGTAAGCACGGCGTTCGCCCACCACAAAAGAACAAAAAAAAACATGAATAACGACATCGACCAATATCACGCAGGAAACACCAGCGCCACATCAAGTGACGACCATCAGGAGGAAGACTACAGCGGCGAGTGGTGGCGTTATCGCCAGTACCACGACAAAGACGGACTGGAGTTCAATGCTGTGGGAGTGATCTTGATGGCTGTAGGAATATTCTTTCTCTTCCAAGACCAGGAAAGGCTCATCTTCATCACTTGCCTAGCCATCAACGTGCTGCTGCATGAATGCGGGCACTATGCCGCCGGCAGGGCGTTCAAGTGCGTGGTGAGGAAGGTCGCCGTGTTCTTTTTCCCTGCAATCACCTATAAGGACAGGGCCACTAGCTTTTACGACCCAGCCACCCACTCCTGGCGCGACACCGTGTGGACTCTAGGCGTGTTGCCCTTTGGAGGATACACCTCCTTTGAGAACGCCACCACCCCTGCTCCTGCCGACAGCAGCCGAAGCCCCTTCGTCAACCACAAGCCGGCATGGCAGCGACTCATCATTCACACCGCGGGCATCCTCGTCAATCTTGCCACCTTCCTCGTGTGCTTCGCCATCAACGGATTCTCTTTCATCAACCCCGCCAATCCCTGGATCAGCTACATGGCATACATGTCGCTTGCGCTCTCCATCCTCAACATTCTGCCACTCTACCCCCTTGACGGTTCTGCCGCCATCACCACCATCTACGAGATGATTACAGGCCGCAAGCCCCCCAAGGCGTTCATGACAGTATTCATCGTCATAGGAGCGGTACTCTTCATCTACCTCTTCTGGATAAACCCCACCTTCCTCAACAAGCTAATCTCACTGATTATGGGACAATAACCAATATAAACAAAGAGAAAGAGCCCCAAAAGTCCCTTTCCCTATAACTCTATACTTTGTACACTAAACTCTAAACTCTAACCTTCAACTTGTGAAGTGCTTGAGCACTTCACAAGTTGAATTAAATCAGAAATTCACGCCGAAGTTGAGGTAGAAGGTGCCATTGCTGCTTGAGTCGTAGTCGCTGTGGCTGATGTTCGCCAAGCCTATATCATAGCACAAGTCAAGGTAGAACATACTGAAACCTGCTCCGCAACCCACACGCAAGCCGCCATCAAAGCGCTTGAAACCTGGCACGCCAAGCTTTGTCTCTTTGCTAAAGGCACCAGCCTTAGTTTTAGTTATATAGTCCTTAATGCTACCATCCACGCCAACGGCCATATATCCACCAAAGAGGGGGTGAATGGAGAGCCCCATATCGGTGTAATAGATGTACTTGAACACCAGTGGCAGCTCTATGTAGCTCAGGCTAGTGGTCCAATTACTGCTCTTGCCGCCCTTGTTCACGTAGCTGAGACCTGTCTCAAAGAATACCGGCGCGCGGTTGGTGATTTCAAAACCTACCACACCACCCAGGTGCAGACCAGTCTTGCTGTCGCCAGCGTAGGTAATAGCATCGCCACCCACATGCGAGAAGGCGGGACCTATGCGCAGCCCAAAGTACATGTCCTTGCCATAGTAGTTCCTGATCCAGCGGCTGTGGCTACGCTCGTAATCGTAGCGATTGTTGCTGGGAGTGGAGCTGTAGTTGTGACGCTGTGCCATCATGGGCAAAGCTGCCATGAGGGCAATCATTGCTAATGTGAATAATTTCTTCATAACCCTAATTTATTGTTAAAGTGAATATTAATTTCCAAACTGCAAAGTTAAGAACATTTTTTTTAAAATGCAAACCGATTTTTCTTGTTATATCCAAAAAATAGCACTACCTTTGCACCAAAATTAAGTGCATAACAAGAGAAATGAAGTTTCTAGATTTTCTTATACTCGAGATGCATTATCCTGATAGCCAATTAGTTGCTATTGAGGACAAAATATCAGCAACTCAATGCACAAAGACCAATTTACCTTCACACCGCTATTAGCATATCTACTAATAGCGGTGTGCGTCTTTTTTTAGACACATTATTATTAATATTATTTACATTTGTAATATTTTTTATTAATCTAATTTTTCTATGCTTAAAAGATTTTACTTCTCAGCGTTGATGATGTTGCTCGCAGGAGCCATATCATTGAACGCACAGATTACCACCTCATCTATCTCGGGTGTAATCGTCGATGAAGCCAATGAGCCTCTCATTGGCGCAGTAGTAAAGCTTGTGCACGAGCCTTCGGGTACAGAGTACAACACCGTCACCAATCTGGATGGACGTTTCTACCTGCAAGGTATGCGTACCGGCGGACCTTACACTGCAACTGTGTCATACGTAGGTTACCAGAACACAGTTGTTACTGGTATCATTCTCGAACTTGGTGAGAACTACAATCTCCAAGAGATCCAGATGAGTGCCGACGCCAACCAGCTTCAAGAGGTAGTGGTAACAGCTACAGGGTCGAAATTCCCTATCGACAAGACTGGTGCATCTACCAACATCACCAATGTGCAGATTACCAGCCTGCCCACCGTTACCCGCAGCATCACCGACGTGACTCGCCTCTCGCCATACGGAGGTAATGGCATGAGCTTTTCAGGTGCCGACGGACGTACCGCCAACTTCACCGTTGATGGTGCCAACTTCAACAACAACTTCGGTTTGAGCTCTAACCTGCCTGGTGGCGGCAACCCCATCTCGCTCGACGCTATCGAGGAGATGCAAGTGGTTATCTCGCCCTACGACGTGCGTCAAACCAACTTCATTGGCGGTGGTGTGAACGCCATCACCAAGAGCGGTAACAACACCTTCAAGGGCAGTGCCTACATCTATCACCGCAACGAGCACATGCGCGGCGACGCCGTTGACGGCGAGCAGATTGCCGGTGCCCGCGAGAAAGACCGCAACACCACCTACGGCTTCACCCTGGGCGGCCCCATCATCAAGAACAAGTTGTTCTTCTTCGTCAACGGTGAGATGGCTAAGATTCCTACTGTTGCCAACCGCTGGCGCGCCTCAGAGAACGGTGTTGCCGATCCCGACAACTACATCTCACGCACCACAGTAGCCGACTTGGCAAGAGTTCAGAAGCATGTAATGGACAAATATGGCTATGACACTGGTTCGTTTACCGACTTCCCCGCCGACGAGAGCAACTACAAGCTGCTTGCCCGCATCGACTGGAACATCACCAACGACCATCACATGGCACTTCGCTACAACTACACAAAGAACAACGTGTGGAACTCTACCAACGGCTCATCGATGGACGGCGGTACACGCTCGGCCTACAACCGCGCTTCGCAGTACTCGATGATTTTTGCCAACGCGATGTACTCGATGCAGAATATCGTGCACTCGCTCTCGTTTGACCTCAACAGCCGCTTGACCGACAACCTGAGCAACCAGTTCCTTGCCACTTGGTCTAAGCTCGACGACGTGCGTGGCAGCAACTCCAGCGAGTTCCCATTCATCGACATCCAAGATGGCACAGGCAACAACGGCAACTATATGGCTCTCGGTTATGAGCTCTTCACTTGGAACAACGCCGTTCACAATACAATCTGGAACATCAAGGACGACATCACCTACTATGCCGGCAACCACAAGATTACCGCTGGCATCAACTTTGAGCACCAGATGGCCGACAACCAGTACATGCGCAACGGTACCGGTTACTATCGCTATGCTAGCGTTGACGACTTCATCAACGGCGCCGCTCCCGAGATTGTGTGCTTGACCTACGGCTATGACGGCGAGACCAAGCCTGCCGCACGCGTGCAGTTCAACAAGGCAGGTATCTATGGACAGGATGAGTGGAACGTTACCGACAAGTTCAAACTCACCTACGGCTTGCGCATCGATGGTCTGTTCTTCAACAATGGTGACCTGATGACCAACAACGCCATCTTGGCTCTTGACTACTATGACAACGACGGCAACGTGCGCAATATCGACACTGGCAAGTGGCCCAAGAGCTCTATCACATTCTCGCCACGCTTAGGCTTCATCTGGGACGTTCTCGGAAACAAGAGCCTCAAGGTGCGCGGTGGTACAGGTCTCTTCTCAGGTCGTCTGCCACTGGTATTCTTCACCAATATGCCTACCAACGGCGGTATGGTTCAATACCAAGCCAACCTCAACGCCAAGAACACCGACATGAGCCAGTTTGAGGGCGGTCTCGTGACCGACGCCAACGGCCATGCCACTATCGCTGCTCTGCAGAACAAGCTCTTCTCAATGGGCTATCCAAGCACTGTTACTCCTGATGACGGAACAGTTCCCTCGGCAGTTAATGGTGTAGATCCCAAGTTTAAAATGCCACAGGTGTGGAAATCGTCAATCGCTATCGACTACGCTCTCCCAGTATCGTTCCCATTTGAGCTCACCGGCGAGTTCATCTTCAACAAGACCGTGAACGCCGTTTCTATCAGCGACTGGTCAATTCCTAGCGTAGGCGGCTTCGCACGCTTCAATGGCGTGGATAACCGTCCTATCTACCCCGAGGGTTACCGCACAGGCCCCAAGGCGTTCGTGCTTGAGAACACCAGCAAGGGCTACGGCTGGAGCGCCAACTTGATGGCAACCGCCAAGCCTGCCGACTGGATTAGCCTCATGGCTTCTTACACCCACACCGTGTCGAAGGAAGTTACCGGTATGCCTGGCTCGGCAGCCGAGAGTGCCTTCACCTACGTGCCCACTTGGGAAGGTCCTAACAACATTCGCCTGCACAACTCGCAGTATGTGACTCCTAACCGCTTCATCGCCAGCGCTACACTGCACGACCGCAGCGGTAACCACTACAGCCTCATCTATGAGACCTGGCAAGGTGGATATAACTACTCTTACATGACCACCAACGACATGAACGGCGATGGCTACAACTACGATGCCATCTACATCCCAACCGATCAGCAGGTTGCCGACCGCGAGTTCCGCTTCGTGAGCGATAACGACCGCGACCGCTTCATGGACTACTTGCACAACGACAGCTACCTCAAGAAGCATCAGGGCGAGTATGCCGAGGGCTACAGCGTTTACAGCCCCTGGGTACACCGCATCGACCTGGGCTACAAGCACGACTTTAACTTCCGTGCTGGCAGCACCAAGCACACCATCCAGCTGAGCTTCGACATGAAGAACGTTCTCAACTTCTTCAACTCCAGCTGGGGCGTGAGCAAGATTTTGAATCCCGCTATCGGCAGCGACGCACGCATCCTCAAGTATGAGGGCGTTGACGCCGACGGATATGCTACTTTCTCTACCAACAAGGCCATCAGCGGCGATACCAAGACTTGGACTCCCAACCACGCCATCGGCCAGTGCTGGAACGTGGCTATTGGCATTAAGTATATTTTCAACTAATTCATTAAAGCAGATTTACGACTATGAAACTAAAATATTTTATTCCCGCTTTTATCGCACTGATAGGTGCTGTGTTGGTCAGCTGCTCCGATGAAGACACAATGACCCTGCTCAACGAGATACAGGTATCTCGCTCCTACGTGCCCATCAACATTGACGGTGGTGAGGCAAGTATCGACATCAATACTACCGACAGCTGGAGCATCGACCCAAGCCAAAAACCTGATTGGCTCACTATCACTCCTATGAACGGCAGTGCCGGAGAAGGCAAAATCACTTTCTCGGCTCCTGCAGCTCCCGACGGACGTGACACCGAGCTGGTGATTGAGTGCGCCGGACGCCAGCAACACATCAAGGTGATTCAAGGTCTTGCCACCGTGCAAGACGCAACTTGTGCCGAGGTTGTTGCCGGTCCCGACAGTAAGACTTACCGCGTGACCGGTGCCGTAGTAAGATTCGGCAACAACTACCAGACCTACGGCAACTGCTATATCAATGATGGTACAAGCGACTTGCAAATCTACGGCATGGCCGACAAGAATGGCAAGCTTGCCAACAACCCGCTCAAGAGTTGGGACATCGAGGTTGGCGACATTATCACCGTCGAAGGTCCAAAGTCAACTTACAAGGGCGAAGCCGAGCTCGTTGACGTTACCGTCATCAAGGTTGTGAAGTCGCTCATTAAGGTTGAGAGCATCGACCCTGAGGATGCCACTATTTCATTGGAAGGCGGCGACGCCACCGTAAACCTCTCTTGCAAGGGCAACGGCGTGACAGTGGAGATTCCTGAGGAGGCCAAAGACTGGCTCTCTATCAGCAACATCACTGGCGGCACCAACCCCACAGTGACCTTCCACGCCAACGCCAACACTGGCGGCAGCCGCTCGGCAGTGGTTTCCTTCAAGACCAGCAACGGCTCGCAGGAGTCGACAGTTACTGCCACTATCTACCAGAATGGCGCTATAGTTGATGTTAACTGCACCGAGTTCCTCGAGGCTCCAGAGGGCGAAACCCAATATCGCATCACCGCTGTCATCCAAAAGGTTGACAATACCTCCTACGGCAATGTCTATCTGCGTGACTGGACCGATGAGCTAGTTTATGTCTATGGCATTGGTGCTAAGGGTGACTTCCAAGCCCTTGGACTTAAGGAAGGCGACATCGTCACTTTGGTTGGCAAGCGCAGTTCACACAACGGCAATCCACAGATGAAGGGAGCTCAGTATGAGAAACACTTCTCAGTGACCGATGTCACAATTGCCGAGTTCCTTGCCATGCCCGACGATCCTGATCACAATAACCCAAGTGTGTTCTACCGCATCAAGGGTACAATCAATGACATTGTCAACACAACATATGGCAATCTCTATTTGAACGATGCCACTGGAAATTTATATGTATATGGTTGCTACCCAGGTTGGGGAGCTACCGGCAATAACCGCATAGGTTGGCTTGCCACTGCAAATATTGAAGTGGGAGATGAACTTACCATGATTGGTCACAAGTACACTTATACCGACAAAAACACTGGAGTTTCAACTATTGAACTCTGTAGCGGCATTTACTTCTCACACACTAAAGGTGAGTAAGGCTTAGCAACACATTCTATATCAAAAAAATGAGACTTGGGAATTGACCCCGAGTCTCATTTTTCTATCAATTTATATGGATGTGTGTGGGAAGGAGAAGCGTGGTGGAGGAAATAGCTCCATTGACGGCAAGTCGCAACGTTCGTGTGGGTGGAGCAATGAGAGGTCTTGACAGTGGGGCGGCCACTATGCCATTGGCCCTCACCTTGTTGATGATGTAGCCGTGACAACTGCTGCCTCGCTCGCCACGAAGGACAAGTGTCACGTTGGCTGAACTCGGTGTCGTCATTGTGGTGAAAAGATTCCAGGTGATTCTTGACAGTCGCTTGGTGGGGTCGATTTCAAAAGGTTGGGACAAAAACGAAACATTTTTCACCGCTGGCAATTCGTGTGAAAGGTCGAGGAGTGCACCAGCGGCAGTCACCGCCAGCGAGTGGGTGGGGTCGCTGTAAAGATTGCCTACTGAAATGTCACGGCTGTAGGTGCGCCCCGATGGCATAAGCACAATTATACTACCATCGCTTGACGCCAGCCAGAGCTCACGCTCACAGTCGTTCCATGCAAGCTGTGTCTCGGTAGTCACCTCATGGAGCATGCGCCTTATCGTGCTTCCCGAGAGCCGGCACAAAATGCCGTGTTGCGACACAAACCACAGAGCATCGCCGCCAGCCACAGGGTTTGCGCCATTGGCAAGCACCACTTCGGTGATGAGACGTGGCTCGCCCCAGGAGCCACAAGTGCTTTGCGGCAGCGCCATGATACCTTGTGTAGTGAACACATAGATAGGATAACGCCCAAATCCTCCCGAGTAGATGGGTCGGCAAGCGGCACCGAGGGCAAGGATGCGACATCCGCTCACCTCTGCCCGCCACTGCGTGACCAAAGGATTGCCCACAGCACTCACCACCACGGTGCCTTCACCGGGAATCGTGATTAATGAGCTGCCTTGACTGGGAAGGGAGCCAGCGGTCATAGCATTGCTTTGCAATGAAGGGTTGATATATGCCGCCATGCCCGTGCCTTCCAGCGGCGCCAAGTCACTCTCCCACACCCTATTGCCCACTGCTATAGCGATGTGCGTGGCGCGCACGTCGGGAAACGAAAGCATGGGATTAAGACTTGTGGCACTGCAAGGGCATACGCCAGTTTTTGTAAGCACCACATCACCTTCGCCAGTGCTCAGCGTCACGTGTATGGTGGCAATAGTTGAAGAGGAACCGGGCGAACCGTCAAGCCACGGCAACACGTGCCAGGGATTAGTAACAGCAAAGGCGGAGGGAGCCTGGAACAGCCTTCCGTTATGCTCAATCGACACCTGTGAAACAGCATTTTGCGAGCAATTCTCCATCACTCGGGCACATAGCTCTCGGCTCAACTTCTGGGGCGCAAGCAACTGCGAAGTCACAACATCGCACCTTCTTCCAGAAATCACCTGTTGCGATGCCACTGTGGTGTTCACCGCAACAAAGCCGCCGCCGTTGAGCGTTGTTGTCGATGCCGCCACATGCCAGTCGCCGTTGAGTAGCGTTTGAAGCATAGCACTTGAAGGGCGGGGCTTGGGTCCCATCTCAAGCAGATAACGCCGTGTGCCGCTTGCGGTGGTGACCACGCAACGATAGTCCAGTCCCGCATTTAAATCGACCAAGCTCGACACTGGAGACACAAGCACATCAATAGCCTTTACCAAGTGCCGCCACTCGCTCGCTATGCCGCTCGTCATCGTTATTCCCAAGCGATAGCTGTTCATGCTAAGATTGCATGCTATCAGATCGGAAGAGCACATGCCGTTAGATACCACTGTCGCCGTTGTGCGATAAGAGTTGCTGATAAGGCTGTGGCCTACCATAACGGGTTGGCTCATCCACAGATAGCTATCGTCCCACAGCCGTACGGCATATCGCGCCAGCAGCACACCAGTAAAACGCCCCTGCGACGTGGCCTGACTTTGCAGCGTGGTCACCGCATTGCGCATGAGTTTGGTGAGGGCATCAAGGTCGGCACTTCTAAGCGGCACCTGCCAAGTGGAATATGGAGTGTCAAACTCATAGGTGCCGATTGTCGAGGTCATCGTTGCCTGCTCTGCCGCTGTAATGTGTATCTGAGGAATGGCGGTTGAGAGGTCTAGAGCCTCGTAGCCGGTAGCGGTGCGGCGAAGCACCACGTTGCCATCGCGAGTGACCACCACAAGCAATGCGCCAATCTTGTGAGCAGCAACAACTTGTCCCGAAGGCTCCAAAACCACCGCATCGCCCCACAACACAGTGTTTTCACGCAAAATCAAAGTTCGGTCGTCATCAACCGTAAGCACCTTATCACCTGGCAACAATTGTGAAAGGACCTGCAGCTCGCCCACCACCTCCAGCGCATCCTCGCGCTCACGCATATTCACCAATGTAGCAGCCTCTCCCGCCGCAGCGCTCTCGCCATTGCGAACCTGCACCACTCCACGAGGCACAATCCGCAGTTTCTTAGATGTGTTTCTCATAGTTCATAAAATGTTATTAGTGTGTGTATTTATATGTTTTAATTTACTAAATCATAGTTTAATAGCACAAAACTACAACAGCATCAACAACTACTACAACATTAAAAAAATGAAGAAAAAGAAACCGTACCCTTTTCTTCACTTGGTAAATTTCCAATAAGTTCTCATAAATATTAAGGTACAGTGTAAATGCAATAATCTTGCACCGAATTCGTTATTTTCTAATAAGGGGGATATTGCGCCCTTTTGTGAACGATAAAAACAGGAGTCAAGATGACAAAAAACTATCATAAAATATTGAAATCATGCACTCGCGCGGTGGCAGCGCTACTGCTGCTAGTGACGTGGTCGAGCGCACGATGCTTTGACCTGTCGCACTATGCCGACACATCGCGGCTAGCAACCGGCCGATGGGTGAAGGTGGCAGTGAGCGAAAGCGGCATCTACCAAATTACTGCCAGCGATGCCAGTAAATGGGGCTTCAACGACTTGAGCCGAGTGAGGGTGTTCGGATATGGCGGCGAGCAACTTGATGACACCTTGCGCGTCAACAGTTTTCTTGATGACCTGCCCCAGGTGCCTGTGCTTCGCACCGGCGACCGCATCTTGTTTTATGCTCAAGGGCCACTTGCATGGTATTGGAGCACCTCCTACGCCATATACAAGCAGCGCCAGCACCCTTACGCCACCCAAGGCTGTTATTTCATCACCGAGAGCAGCGATATTGCCGACCTCACCCCTACCAAGTTGAGCGTCACTCCCGATGGCGACATCGTGACCACCTTCATTGAACGACAATGCCATGAGCAAGAGTTAATAAACCCCGGCGAAACAGGAAGAGTGTTGCTTGGCGAAGACTTCACAAGCAGCAACTCGCAGTCGTTCAAGTTCACGCTCGACGGACTCGTTGACGGCTCAAAAGTGCAGGCACTCACCCGCTTTGCCGCCAAGACCATAAGCTCTAGCAGCAGCGTGTCGTTCAAATGTAACGGCAACAACCTCGACGGCACGTTCAGCATAAAGACAGTAGATCAGAGTGACCCCAGCCATTATCACTATAATGCTCTGTCGATGATGAAGACATTTGAACTCGGCGGCACCAAGGAGCTGACCTATACCATAGGCTTTACCCCTGGTGGGACATTGAGCCTTGCCCGCCTTGACTATATCACTGTCAACTATCAGCGCGCGCTCGACCTCAGCGGCAAGAGCAGTCTGCTATTTGGACTGCGCAGCACCAAGCCTACTCAATATGAGCTTAGCGGCGTGAGTACCGCCACTCATGTGTGGGACCTCTTGAAGAAAGAAGCCCCCGTGGAGTTAGACCTTGTGGTAGATGGCAACAAAGCACGTTTCAGCCTCGATAACAACGCGCGGCGCGACTTGATAGCCTTCAACGACAATGGCACTTTCCCATCGCCCTCGCTGGTGGGAGTTGTCGAGAACCAGAGCATCCACGGCAGTCCCATCCCCGACATGATTATCCTCGCCCCGAGCGAATATCTGCCTCAGGCGCAACAGATAGCAAGCATGCACGAAAATCTCGACAGCATGCGCGTGCTGGTCGTTGACCACAACAAGGTGTTTAACGAGTTCTCGAGCGGCACCCCCGATGCGGCAGCCTACCGCCTGATGTGCAAATATTTCTATGACCGTGGTGCCGACGAGCAAGGGCACAAGCTTGGCTACTTGTTGCTCATGGGCAATGGCTACTGCGACAATCGCCGCATCACCAGTGCCGCCAAGACCCTCAACTACCCCATGCTGCTGGTGTGGGAGAGTGAGGACGATAATGACCGCACAAACCCCTTCAGCTGCAACGAGATGAAATCGTTCACCAGCGACGACTACTTCGGCATGCTACAAGACAACTCATTTATAGGTAAGCCCGATGCCACCATGAGTATTGCCGTGGGGCGCATTCCTGCACGCAGTACTAGTGCTGCCAGCATCGCAGTAAACAAGATAATCAAATATGTTACTGAAGCCGACTATGGCAACTGGAAAAACACCATGCTCAACGTTGCCGACAACGAAGACAGAAGCCAACATTGGCTGCACGGCGAGAGTGTGGTGGAGACTGTGATGACTCATGGCGGCGAATATGTGAACTTTAACCGCGTGTTCCTCGACAATTTTGAGGAGAAGAGCGACGGCTCGGGTTCCAAATTCCCCGATGCGCGCAAGAAGATGTATAAGACCCTCACCGAGGGCACCTTGTGGTGGAACTACTCGGGACACGGCGGTCCCTCAGGGTGGACCGGCGACGGTCTGCTGGTAACCAGCGATATTGAGAACAACCTGTTCTACAGTCACCAGCCCATCCTCTTTGCTGCCACCTGCGAGTTCTCTCGCCACGACGGCACTAACCCCTCGGGCGGTGAGAACGTATTCTTCAACCCCAACGGCGGCTGTGTGGCAATGATTTGTCCGCCTCGCTTAGTGTATATGGACAACAACCGATATCTCAACATCACTGCTGCCACCAAGATGTATGAGCGCGACAACAACGGCCAGGCGATGCGTCTGGGCGACCTGCTCATCTATGCCAAAAACAATACCAACAATGGTCGTGACAACTCACTCCGCTACCATCTCTATGGCGACCCGGCAATGCGCCCAGCAATGCCACAACTGAAAGCCGTTATCGATAAAATCAACGGCAATGATGTGGATCCCAACAACATGCCTGTCTTTGAGGCGCGACAGACGATGGCTATAACGGGACACATCGAGAACCTCGCCGGCGTGAAGCAGACCGACTTCAACGGCCTTATCGAAAGCACTCTCTATGACTGCGAGAAATCGGTGTCGTTTATTGACGATGATGATAAAGTGCACACCTACGACGAGCGCCAAAACAAGCTCGCCCTCAACGTTAACCGAGTGAACAACGGCGAGTTTGCCCTCAACATCACTATCCCGAGCGAGGTGACAGTAAGCTATGATAACTACCGCCCGTCGCTGGTGAGCCTCTATGCCTACGACAGCGAGCGCAAGGTTGAGGCGGCAGGGTCGTGCGACGACTTCTATATCTACGGCTACGACGAGACCGTGGTTGCCGACACCATAGGTCCCGATATCAGTTATATGGGCTTGAACAGCACCAATTTCACCGATGGCGACAACGTTAACGATTCACCGCTGTTCATCGCCAGCGTGAGCGACGACAGCGGCATCAACTTCTCAAATGCCGGCATAGGCCACAACATGACGCTAACCTTAGACGGCACCACTACCTTCAGCGACGTGAGCAGCTACTACACCGCAGTAGAAGCCGAGACAGGGTCGGCAGGGACAATAAACTATGCTCTCTCGGAGCTGAGCAATGGTCATCACACGCTCAAGCTCAAAGTGTGGGACGTGTTTAACAACTCAAGCGAGAAAACCATCACCTTCAACGTGATGAGTGGACTCAAGCCCGAAATCGACGAGATAAAGGCATTCCCCAACCCAGCATCGACCACCACCACCTTCCTCGTGACCCACAACCGTCCCGAGGCCACGGTGACCATCACCATCGAGGTGTTCAACCTGATGGGGCAGCGGGTGTGGAGCACCACCCAGAGCGGCCGCAGCTCGATGTTTGCCGCCTTCCCCATCACCTGGGACCTGAGCGACTACAGCGGCACCCGCCTCACCCGCGGCATCTACCTCTACAAAGCGACTATCAGCAACGACGGTCACCAAGAGAGCACCAAGACCAAGAAACTGGCGATAACGGGGTAAGCTGCAAGTTTTAAGTGTTAAGTGTTAAGTGTTAAGTGTTAAGTGTTAAGTGTTAAGTGCTAAGCACAAAAATACAACTAGAATTGATTGACAGTGAACGACATATCAACCGAGCAATGCTTCCGGAGCCTACTTTGAGGAGGCTGCCATGGTATCTTGCCTACTTGAAGCAGCTCGACAGCAAGCACGAGGATCACGTCTCCTCGACGCAGATTGCCAAACGTCTCAACGTTGACGCGTCGCAAATCGCTAAAGACCTGTCGTTTCTCAACATAAAGGGCAAGACGCGCATTGGCTATGAAGTGCACCCTCTCACGAAGACCCTGACAGAGTTCCTGGGCTTCAAACACCGCCACAACGCCTACCTGATAGGTGCCGGCTCGTTAGGCAGTGCCCTAATGCGCGACCTGGGACTGATGCAGTTTGGGCTAAACATTGTGGCGGCATTTGACATCGACCCCGAAATCATAGGGTCGCAAGTGGGCAACATTCCCATCTACGACCTTGCCGAGCTACATTCCCGCCAGCGCAGCAGCGGTGTGGCGATAGCTATTGTTGCAGTCCCCTCCGAGAGTGCCCAAGAAGTTGCCGACGCACTTATAGCGAGCAACATAAAAGCTATATGGAACTTCACTCCATTCCGCATCAAGGTGCCGAGGAATGTGGTTCTGCAAAACACGTCGATTTATTCAGACCTCGCTATGATGTATAACAACTTAGAAGCGAACGTCAATAATAAAAATATCACAAAGTGAAGATAATAGGCATAGGCAAAGAGCTGCCAAAGCAGGTTTACTTGATTGCCGACTCGGCGATTATCAAGACCAACAAACCGTTTTTTGTGCCTCACTTTGCACAGAGTTTTACCGGCACGCCGGCTATAGTGTTGCACATCGACCGGCTGGGTAAGCACATAGCGCCACGATTTGCGCACCGCTACTGCCTCGCTGTGGCACCAGCCATCAAGGTGACGGCACGAAGATTAGCCTCTGAGCAGCCCACAGAGGCGACATCGGCACTAGCGAACAGCTTCGATGGAGCATTGCTGCTGGGCGATTTCACTGCCGTTGACGACCCCACAAGCATCAATAGCAGCGTGGTGACAATGGAGCATAACAGCGAAAACGCCTCCCGAGGCAGTCTCAACGACATGGGTCTCGACTTCAGGCAGCTGATAGCGCAGTTAAGCGTCTATTTCACCCTCAAGATGGGCGACATGATAGTGGTGGAGCTTGGAGCGAGCGACATAGAGCTGAAGATGGGCGATAACCTGCGCGCCGCCATAAACGGCGACCAAAAACTCACTATAAGAGTGAAATAATTTGTAAAACAATATATACGGCAAGAAATAAATAAATTAAACTACTATGCATAAGAAGTTTTTACTGAAAACCATGAGCCTGATTGCTATCGTTGCGGCCACAACGATGAGCGCGCAGGCATTCTCATCGGCCAACTACACCAGGATGTCGAAACTGGCAAGTGGCAGATGGGTGAAAATCGAGATTCCCGAGAGCGGCATTTACCAGCTCACCTTTGAAGAATTAGCGCAGATGGGGTTCTCTGACCCCGCGAGTGTGAGAATCTACGGACTGGGAGGTTTTCCCATCAACGAAATACTCGATGGCTCGCAAATCGATGACTTGGAGCAGATTCCCATCAAGATGTATGACAACAAAATCTGCTTCTATGGCTGTGGACCACTGAAATTCACCATCTCCACGCCCACCGGCACTCCTCACTACATGAGGGAGTTTAACAGCTATTCGTCCAAAGGCTACTACTTTGTCACCACCGACGGCAACGAAGACCTTGTAGAACCTGCCACCGTGAATAGTGCCACTGTCGCCACTCCTGTAGCTAGGACTCACAGCCTCGACTACTGGCACCACGAGGAAGAACTGGTGTCGCCCGCCGAGTCGGGAAAAGACATGATGGGTGAGGACATGATAAACGCCGAGATCGATGTGCCCTATTCCATCCCCACATTATGCACCGACTCAATGGTTGTGGTGAACATCAATGCCGGAGCCAAAGTCACTGCTGCCTCCTACATTAAAGGCAAGCTCAATGGCAACACCCTCAACTTCCAGAACATCGCCGCGAAGATTTATGCCCCCGCCAACAGTTTCGTGCATTACAACTATGCCTCACCCTATGTGGCATTCACTCCCAGCGAGGAAACCCCAATGCTCACCGATGGCAATATCAACGTGAAAATCACCAGCGAGGCAGGCACTGTGAGCAGCGCCTGGCTCGACTATGTGACAATCACCTACTTTCACAACAACTCCTTGGAGGGTGCCCAAGACAACCAATTGCGCATGGGTTTCAGGAAACTGACGAAAGCAGATGTCATCACACTCAACAATGCCGAGCCAAGCACTCAGCTGTGGAACATCGACGACCCACATAATCCCACTATCTGCGAGCTGAGCACTGGTGACAACGGTGCTATGGTCTTCGCGCCAAACGTCACCGCCAACATGGGGCAGTACATAGCTTTCAACCCTACCAATGAGCTTAAATCCATCTCGGGCTATAGCGAGGTAAGCAACCAGAACATCCACGGATTGCCCGACCCCGACATGGTAATCGTCACCTGCGAGGAGCTGATGCCTCAAGCCGAGCGCGTGGCACAGATGCACCGCGACAACGACAACATGGTGGTGCACGTTATCGACCAGCAGAAAATCTTCAACGAGTTCTCGAGCGGCACTCCCGACGCTATGGGCATACGCTTGATGAGCAAGATGTTCTATGACCGCAACAGGAACAAATACAAGCACCTGCTCATGTTTGGCGCCGGCAACTACGACAACCGCCAGCTGCGCGCTAAGCGCCAATGCACTATCCTCACCTACGAGGCCTCAATCAGCAACGATGAGGAATACAGCTTCGTGAGCGACGATTTCTTTGGACTCCTCGACGACAACTCGGGAATAGAGCCTGCCAAGGACTACCTTAGGCTCGGTGTGGGACGCATCCCCAGTGCCACCATTCAAGAAGCCGAGAGCGACGTGGACAAGCTTCTGGAATATGTCAACAATCCTGACTACGGACCCTGGAGAAACGACATTATCCTCACTGCCGACGACTATGACAACGGACTGCACGCCTTCCAAGCCGAGGGCATCAACAACATCATTGTTGATGAGCTTGCCACAGGGCTTATGAACAACAAAGTGTATATCAGCCAGTTCCCCAACGATGCCACAGGATTTGCCTTTGAGGCACGCAAGGAACTCACTTCCAAACTCAAGGAGGGCCAGTACTTCATGACCTATGTGGGACACGGCAATCCCAGCTACATCACTAAAGAAGTGCAACTGTGGGGTACCGACCAGTCTAACAATGTTGACTACCCCCACATGCCCATCCTCACCACCGCTTGCTGCGACGTGGCACGCTACGACTGCAACCAGCGCGGACTGGTGGAAATCATGTTCCACAAGCCCGACGGCGGTGCTATTGCCATCGTCACCTCGGCACGCTCGGTATATGCCACCGATAACGATGCCCTCAACCAGGCATTCGTCAAAGCAATGTTCTGCTATGGCACCAAGGGCTACATGCCCACCGTGGGCGAGGCTTACATGCTGTGCAAGCAGTCGTTTGGCAACAAAATCAACAACAACAAGATGTCGTTCTTCCTCCTGGGTGACCCTGCCATGAAGGTCAACTATCCCAAGCCCTTCTTCAAAATCACCAAAATCAACGGCACCAACGTGGGCACTACAGCCATCGCCTCGGGTGCCATGCAAGAGGTGACCGTAGAAGCCCAAGTCTATAACCCCGACGGCACTACCGTGAACACCAGCTTCAACGGCGACGCCACACTCTCCATCTACGACTACAAGAAAAAAGAGACTACCATCACCGTGAGAGTAAACCGTGTGGATGTGACGCGCGACATCTATTTCCCACAGAACCTGCTCACACGCGTCAACGGACGTGTCGTGAACGGCGTGTTCACCGCCAAGGCGGTTATCCCTCGCTACATCCTCTCAACGGGCTACAACGGCATGGTGAAAGTATATGCCCACCGCGACGACAGCGAGGAGATGGTTAACGGCAGCTTCAACCTGCTCAAGCTCAACACCTATAACGACAGCGACCCCCTCACCGTGCACGATGACATGCCACCGGTGATCGACGCCTTCTACTTCAACGACGAGCAGAGCTTCAGCAACGGAGGCCTGATTCCCTCAGGCAGCACACTCTACATCCGCGCCAGCGACGACCACTCCTTCAACAACCAAGCGGTGGCAGTAGGCAACACCATGACTCTGCAACTCGACGGCGGCAAGACAACATATCCCTATGTGAAGAACTTCTCCACTCTCGAAGACGAGGGCAGAGCGTTGTCGATAGAATTCCCCATGGACCTGCAAGAAGGACGCCACACGCTGCAATACACCGTCTATGACGCCGCTGGCAACAAAGCCAGCGAGACAATCTCGTTCCTCGTGGGCAACGAGTCGCAACTCGAGCTCACCGTCGATGAGGAGCCAGCGATGACACAGGCGACATTCAATGCGAGCACCACCCTATCATCGATGCCCGAAGTTGCCATCAAAGTCTTCGACAACGTGGGCAACCTCGTGTGGAACACCACCACCGCCAGCTTCCCCTACACCTGGAACCTCAACGACAACACCGGCAAGCGACTGCCGGCAGGTGTATATAAGTTCTACGGCACCTACAAAGGCGACAACACCTACGGCGGCACCGAGATAGGCCACCTCATCATCATCGACCCCTACCGTAGCAACGAAGAATAACCGCTGAACAAGTAATATTCAAAAAAAGCATCTCACGCACCACAAAATGCGTGAGATGCTTTTTACTGTGTTTAAAAAATCGAGTAGGTCGGGAAACGAAAGTTTTCTGACCTACTTTCGTTTCCTTTCCTCTCACACCACCGTACGTGCCGTTCGGCATACGGCGGTTTAATTTGTT
>CALDIG010000289.1 GCA_937904375.1 uncultured Prevotellaceae bacterium | reverse complement strand
GCCAATAGGCTCTCCAATTTCCGCGCTCAGCGCGGCTATTTGAAAGAATCCTCAGCGTAGATGCAATTTTTATTTCAATTTTTATTTAATTTTAAGCGCGTAGCGCGCCCCATGAAGTGTGGGGGCAATTGTCTTGTCAGCTTGTTAGCTTCATTATCGTTTGTTCAAGAGATTTCTTTTAGCATTGTCAATCATCACGTTATCGGGGATGAGGAAAACGACAAGACGGCGGTTCATTCTTCGGTTATTCATTGAGTTGTTTTCAAGAATCGGGTCTTTGTCACCAAAGGAGAACGAAGATATGTATCTCCCGCTATTGGTGTTGACAGCGAACCAGTCGGCAATGCTTTTTATTCGTTTGTCGGTCAACTCCTTGCAATATTGTGGTGAACCGGTGTTGTCGTGATACATCGCCAGTGCGGCATGATAGAAGCCGGGCACCCTGAGGAACTGAGCTATTTTTTGAAGCATGTCATCGGCTCTGCGGCTTAGCCGGGTTTCGTTGGCCTCAAAAAAAAGGTCGGCAGGGAATGTGATAGCAATAACCTCACCGTTTCTCATCATGTTCACGTTATAGTCTTTGACTAGCCTATTAGTCAAGTTAGTCTGATAATCGATGATAGCACTGCGCACTTTATTCTCTTTTATTACTGGAGAGTTGATAGCCTCATCAATAGTGTAATAGCCACTAGTTTGCGCCATCATTGTGAGTCCGCAAGCACAGGCAATCATCAGAGCGATTAATCTTATGTTACAAAAATATGTATTCATATTTAGATGGGTACTAAAAAATATAAAAAGTATGAGATGATTTTTTTCTGATTATTATGATTAAAATTCAAGGAGTTCATCAGGGACCTCCATCTTAATTATTCTTTGCTTACTATCGAAATCTGTAATAAAATCTTCTACAGCAGGGATGAGAATAGATCTCCCGTTGATGGTTTCAATCACAAAAAGCACGTTGGCGGTTGTGTCGTCAATATCGGCAATTTTGCCTTCCACTCCGTTCACAACTGCTTTAAATCCCACAAAGAAATCAATGGGCACTTCATTTTCATCACCAACGATGTCGGTATATTCATCACGCTTCACATATATATCCTTGTTTACAAGTGTCATTGCATCTTGGTCACTGGTGATATCGTCGATGGTCAATAGAACTGTGTCTTGTGATTTACTGCGGAAATCCTTGATGAAGAAAGGCACAAAAATCCCGTCGATGTCACACACGATGCAAGAACAGCCTTCCAGCACTTTCATGGGGACATTGTTCGTTGCCGATATTTCCCCATTGATGCCATGAGTCTTGTTGAACTTGCCTATGGATATTATTTCATCGCGGGTAATCATTGTGCTTTGTTTCGTTTATCGTTTATCGTTTATCGTTTATCGGTGTTCCTCTAAACACTAAACTCTACCCTCTAACCTGCGCGAAGCGCTCTCCACTATATTATTTCTTCTTTTTCTTCTTCGACGATGTAGCTTGTTGTGAAGGTACCACCTTGAATGCGTGAAGTTTGTGTGTTGCCGGGTCAAGCTTAATTTGTCCGTTAGAGAAAAACTCCAGGTCTATGAAAATCTTGGCGTCGTCAACGTCTTCGTTGCTGATTTGATAGATGAGCTTCTTCATGTGGTTGGCGATAAGCATCACCAGAGCCTCTTTCTCGTCGCCGTCGGGGTACTCGCAAGCGCGTTGTATCATCTGGTCAACAATCTTGCCGTAGTGGCGCATCTTGATGCCTTCGTGCTTGTATTTTATGGGCACTGGCTTGCTGTCGAGATTCTCGGGCTTTACAACTTCGTAGGGGAAGTCGATGTCGAGTGTGAAGTTGCTCATTATCGCCAGATGGTCCCACAGCTTGTGCTCATAGTCGGTCTCCTGCTTGAGCTGCGGAAACAGGTTGCTCATGGTGTTGATGATAGAGCGTGCGCACTTGTTACGCTCGTCGCGGTCTTCAATAGTGCAGCAGTAGTCCACCATTTGCTGGATATTGCGGCCATACTCGGGCAGAGCCAGTTTCTTGAGTTGTGAGTTATAAGTAAGCATATTGTTACAATCAAATTATTGTAGTTCGTTTATCGGGGATCGGAGATCGTTGTTCGTTTATCGTTTATCGAAGACAGTAGTGAGATAAATGGCAACGCATTCTGCATTGTCTTGAAACTCAAAGGTCGCTTCGCTTAAAATTGAATTAAAATTAAATTTAAAATTTCATATTGTCCTCTTGCAAAGCATTGAGCTAACAAGCAAACAAGGAACAAGGCAAAGGTAACTTAGTAGCATGACACTTGTCTCGTCAGCTTGTTTGTCTCGCTTAATCACATTTTT
>CALDIG010000288.1 GCA_937904375.1 uncultured Prevotellaceae bacterium | reverse complement strand
AGCATTTTCTCTAAATATTTTTAAGACAGACACACTGACCGACTTAACACACGTTTGTCTGTTTGTCTAAAAAAACACACCGCGGCGACAGCATTATGTAAATTTCGTTCTTTTGTCTAATACCTCGACGCTGGGGATATACCCGCAACGCCTCATGCATATAAAAACAACAAACACAACAAGATAACAACAACCACAACAAAGTTTTTTAATACAAGTCTTCGAGTTGTACTGACAAGCACCCACTTTTGTTGTTTTAGTTGTTGAGATGTTGTTCAAGTTGTTTGATATATCCTTGCCGCGGGGTGGTCGCTCGCTTACAATTAATCAAAATTTATTTTAAAATTTCATATACTCTGAGAAAATTTTTATTTCAATTTTAATTTAATTTTAAGCACGAAGTGCGCCCTCCGAGAATCTAATGATATACCCGTGAGAGGCAACTAATTACTGAAAACTGAGAACTAAAACCTACATTTGCCTAGCTACTTGCAGGGCGGTCATTACTGCCACGCCGGTGTCATCGGCGAGCTTGAGGCTGTTGTGGCCGCTCAATATTGAGCCTATGGCATATAAATTGCTGAGCGGACGACCATCCTTGATGGCGTGGAACTCATTGTCGGTTGCCACGCCAAATTCCATATATGGCTGAGCGTCAAACATGCACTCCTTGCTCCATTCACCACTTTTACCGGCATAGTCCACATCCAGCCCAAAAATCGGCTCGGTGATTCCTGCTGTATTTGACACCAGTCCGCCGCTCATAAACGAGCCTGTCGCCAGCACAAAGTTCTCGGCGACGATATCCTGGTCGGGGAAGTTCTTGGCTTCGATGCTCTCTACCCTATTATCCACTATCTTGCCGTTCTTCACCATACTACCGAGCAAGAATGTGCCACCGTTTTTCACAAACAGCTTGCGCAGTTTCGAGAGCATTCTAGAGCCGGCGATGCTCGGCGGCAGCGTTGAGACAAACTTCACTGGCGTCTTCACCTGATGGGCAATCTTCGCCGCCGTGTCGCCCATGTCAAACAGTTCTTG
>CALDIG010000287.1 GCA_937904375.1 uncultured Prevotellaceae bacterium | reverse complement strand
GCCGTGTCGTCACCGTCAAGCCCAAAGACGGCAGGCAGCACCACGACCTCGGCGTCGCCCACGTTGGAACGCACCTTTCGGGCGAGGTCGTTGAGCACGCCGTCGTTCTGCATGAGTTTGGCGACGGCGGTAGAGCGCATCACAGTGGGGTTGCCGCTCAGTTTATCGATAGTGCCAAGCTTGACGTCGCACATCTGGCACTCACAGCCTAGCCGTGTCATCGCGGCAGCTATGAAGTCGGCCGAGAAATCCAGGAATCCGTGGATGTTGACTAGTGCGGCTTTGCGCCATGGTAGGGAATTAGGTTCATCGGTGGTCACGTAATCGTCGAGTGTGAGCCATGCCGGCCGCAACAGTCCCATCGGAGTCATGCGGTAATGATTGCGGCTGCTGTCGCCATAGAAATCAAGTCCCGCCCCCGAGAGTATCACGGGAACCATCGCAGCGTTGTGCGCCACATTCTCCACGCCCATCTTCGAGTAGGGATGGCTTGCGCCAAGGGAAGCTATCGCCTCAATGGGGCTGACGACCTCATTACCCTGCTCGTCAAACCCCAGCAAGTCGATAGAGCCGGAGCTGAAATTCAATTTGCTTTGACCTTTCACCATCAAAGCGACATTCTTGCCATTGGTGGCAAGAGCTATTCCACATGAGATGGCACTAAGTCCGCCACCTATCACTATCACATCATATTTCATAGTTTCTTTTTTTAGTTAACAAGAGGACAAGAGGACGAGATTACATCGACAGGCCGCAGAGACCTTCGTAGATGAGTGTGGTGAGCTGCGCCTCGCTGAGTGTAGAGCCCCATGCAACGGGGCGCATACCCTTCCAGCGCTCGTTCATGAACGCCGCCAGGTCGGCAAGCGCCACCTGGGCATCAACGCCACTCTTGCACAACAGTGTAGCGGCACGGCAGGCACACAGCTTGCCCTGGCACGAGCCCATGCCCATGCGTGTGCGTCGACGCAGGTTGGTGAGGTTGTTGACGTGGAGTTTGTCGATGGCATATTTCATCTCGCCCACACTCACATGCTCGCACTCACACACCATAGCCTTGTCCTCGGCACTCTTCTCCTTGATTTCTTTGGTCAACGAGCCATGACGGTCCTGTGCCGCCTTTACCGTCACCGCATGCTGGTTGCCACGCTTCTTGGGCACTTTCTCGTCGCTGCCCGGTAGCGGCAGGATGGCAGTGGTGCAAGCTCCCACTTTGTTGATTTTCTTGCACACCAGGTCGGTGGCGCGTTCAGCCATGAGCCTGTAGGTCATCAGCTTGCCGCCAGTAATGGTGATGAAGCCGTCCAAGCCGTCGCGCTCCTTGTGGTCAAGGCACACAATGCCGCGGCTGATGCTGCGTCCCGAGGGGTCGTCGTCGCTGGCAACTAGCGGTCGCACCCCGGCGTAGGCTCGCAAGATGCGGGTTTGCGCCAGTGCTGGCACCAGCTTCACGCCTTCGCGGAGCAGTATCTCCACCTCGGCAGGTGTCACACGCATATTGTCAATCTCGGTGATTGGCACGCGGTCGCTGGTGGTGCCGAGCATACTCACAATCTTATCGGGAACAAGAATATCGCCATTTGCGGGCTTGCGGCAGCGGTTTATCACCATATTGTTGACACGGTGTCCAAAGATGAGCAGTGAGCCTTTAGCAGGGAACATATTGATAGTGATACCGGCTTTACGTGCAACGAGAGTACCCCAAATACCGGCTGCATTAACGGTAACTGGAGCATAGGCCTCACTGCTCTCGCCGGTGAGGTTGTTGCGCAGCTTCACGCCCATCACGCATGCATTCTCCACTATCAGCCCGATAACCTCGTGATAAGTGAGTGCTACTGCCCCATGACGACGGGCGTCGATGAGGTTGGCGGTTGTCAACGTGAAGGGGTCTATCGACGCGTCAGGAACCCTCACAGCACCGATAATCGTGGGATTGACCGACGGTTCAATGACTCGCGCCTCGGCAGGGTCAAGGATTTCGGCGTTGATACCCGCCCTCAGGCACGCCTCAACAAAGGTCGCCTGATAGTCGAGGTCATCCTCGGGAAGGGTGACAAACAAGCCATCGGTCTCCTCAATGCAGTGGCGTGCGATTTGGCGCAGAATCATGTTCTCGCCTATGCACTCCTCGGCACTCTCCTGGTCGGTCACCGCATATCGCGCGCCGCTGTGTAGCAGACCGTGGTTGCGCCCCGTGGCTCCGTGAGTGAAGTCAAAGCGCTCTACCAGCAGCACCTTAAGCCCCCGCAACGCGCAGTCGCGCGCCGTGCCAGCTCCAGTGATGCCTCCGCCTATTATTATCACATCATATTCTTGACTTGCAGGTTTATTTATTTCTGACATTTCGAGAGAGTAGTTTGGTTAATCTTATAGGTCATAAATGTAAATTACAAAGATACAACAAAAAAAGTCTCCTTGCTCGTTTTTAACCCTTTTTATTAGCAGTTTTCAAAAAAATCACATTTTATTTGCTACTTTCGTTGAAAAAAGGTATTTTTGTGACATAATTCAAAACTTCTTGCATCATGAATATTCTTATCGTTGGAACAGGATATGCGGGACTCGTGACTGGAGCCTGCTTTGCCGACCTCGGCGTTAATGTTACTTGCGTCGATCAGGACGCACGAAAAATAAACCTGCTGCTATACGGCGGGCTGCCCATCTACGAGCAAGGTCTTGAAGACATGGTAAAACGCTCGGTAGAAGCGCGAAGGCTCAACTTCACGAGCAATTTCACTAACGTTTTCACCAATGTGGACTATGTATTCTGCGCTGTTGACACCCCACCTGCCGAGAACGGCGGCACCGACCTCACACAAGTGGAGAACACGGCGAGGCAGTTTGCCCAGAATATCAACAACTATGCCGTGTTTATCATCAAATCGACAGTGCCACTGGGCACCTCGAAAAAAATTAAGCAGCTCATCAAGGACATCCTCGACGAGCGCAAAGTGGATTTCGACTTCGACGTGGTGTCTAACCCCGACTTCCTCACCGAGGGCAACGCCATCAAGAATTTCATGAAGCCCGACCGCATCATCCTCGGTGTAGATAACGAGCGGGCGCGCAAGGCAATGGACACCCTCTATCACCCGCTCAAGTTCAAGTATTTCCCTGATTCTAGATCGGAAGAGCACACGTCTGAACTCCAGTCACGGCTACATCTCGTATG
>CALDIG010000286.1 GCA_937904375.1 uncultured Prevotellaceae bacterium | reverse complement strand
AAAACATCATTTTTTTTTCTCCATATAGCAAAAAAGCAGTATTTTTGGAGTTAAATTTAAAATTAGGTAAAAAATACCTTTAAAAAATTGTAAACTATGGTAACGCGTGAAATGTCAGAATCGGACGTGAAAGTCGAGAAAGACGTAACTCTAAATGCTGAAACTGCTGCTGTAGAGAATGTGGCAGAAACAGTTGAAAACAAATCTACTGAAATCGAAGAACCAGTAGCAGTTGAGAATCAAGTTGAAGTTGAGCAGGCACCGTCTCAAGAGCAAGAGCCAGAACCTGAGCAGCACGACTCACAACCCGAGGAGAAAGCAGACGAAGAGCCCCTTCCTGCCGAAGACCCTGTGGTTGAGGAGCCTGCTGATGAGGAGAAAGAAGAGACGCGGCCCGAGGCTCCAGCCGATAAGGAGCCAGAGGAAAAGGTTGAGGAGCTTCCTGCTGTAGATTATTCCGCTCTGGACAAAGCACAGCTTGTTGAGCAACTTGAGAAACTGATGCCCATGCCAGTAGAGAGTGTTAAAGAACGAGTAGCACAAATCAAGGGTGCCTTCTTTGCCCTCAGAAAAGAGGAGATAAGCAAAGAGAAAGCCGCCTTCGTTGAGAGTGGCAACGAGGAAGAAGCTTTTGTCGCTCAAGAAGATGAGATAGAACACAAAATAAAAGAGCTGCTCGCTGAGTTTAAAGAGAAACGCGCCGAGTTCAATGCCGAGCAGGAAGCCGAAAAGCAGACCAATCTCGAAAAGAAGAACAAGATAATTGAGGAAATCAAGGCAATCTCTCAAGATACCGACAATATAAACCGCCAGTTTGCTCATGTTCAGCAGCTGCAACAAGAGTTCAAAGCCATTGGCGAAGTGCCTTCCACAAGCACAACCGAAGTGTGGAAAGCCTATCAGGTGGCAATCGAGAATTTCTACGACCTCCTGAAGATAAACAAGGAACTGAGGGACTACGATTTCAAGAAAAACCTTGAGGTCAAGCAGCAGCTGTGTGAGGGCGCCGAAGCCCTTGACGAGGAGACCGACGTGATAGCAGCCTTCAAGAAGCTGCAAGCCCTGCACGACAAGTGGCGCGAGACGGGTCCTGTGGCCAAAGAAATCAGAGAAGAGCTGTGGGCTCGCTTCAAGAATGCCTCGGCAGTAATTAACAAGAAGCACCAGGCTTATTTTGAGGAGCGCAAGGCAAGCGAGAAAGTGAATGCCGATGCCAAGACTGCTCTTTGCGAGGAGATAGAGAAGATTGAGACCGATGGTCTCAAGACCTATGCCGCATGGGACGATACCACCAAGCAGATTATCGCCCTACAGGAAGAATGGAAGAAGCTCGGCTTCGCCTCACGCAAGGTTAATACCGCCCTCTATGCCCGTTTCCGCAAATCGTGCGACGAGTTCTTCACCAAGAAAGCTGCTTTCTTCAAGTCGATGAAGGAAGAATTGGCAGCCAATCTGGCCAAAAAGACCGAGCTATGTGAAAAGGCCGAGGCGTTGAAAGACTCTACCGACTGGAAAGAGACCAGTGATGCCCTTATCGCCCTCCAGAAGGAGTGGAAGACCATAGGTCCCGTGGTGAAACGCCACAGTGATGCCGTGTGGAAACGCTTTATTGAGGCGTGTGACTATTTCTTCGAGCAGAAGAAGAAACAGACCTCCAGCCAACGCTCGGTAGAGCATGAGAACCTCAAAGCCAAGAAAGAACTTATCGCTCAAGTGAATGTCATCCTTGATAGTGAGGAAGAAGTAGAGGACGCACCACAGAAGATAAGAGAACTAATGTCAAAATGGCAGTCGATAGGACATGTGCCTTTCAAGGAGAAAGATAAGATTTACGCTGCCTATAAGGAGGTTATCGATAAGACATTCGAGAAATTTGACATGAAGGCTATCAGAAGTCGCCTGTCAAATTTTGAGAACACCATGAGTCAATCGGGCAGTGACAAGGTTTATCACGAGCGCGAGAAACTGGTGCGCACCTACGAGCAGAAGTGCAATGAGCTAAAGACCTACGAGAACAACATGGGCTTCTTCAACGCCACATCAAAGAGCGGCAACACCATTGTCAAGGAGATGGAGCGCAAGATTGCCAACCTCAAGGACGAGATAGCACTGCTCGAGCAGAAAATTAAAATTATCGACGAGAAAATTTGATTTTTTGATACTCAAGTTTCTAAAGTTCTTAAACTTTATAAACTTGAAGTTTAGAGGTTATAGTTTAAATAAAATGCTCACGCTCTCAAGGCTTTAAGCAAGCTTAGCCTTGTCTCGCTAAATCGCATTTTTAGTGTTTAGAGAAATGTTTTTTTCGAATTTTTCTATATTTCACACTGATTATCCTCTAAACTCTAACTACTAAACTTTAAACTTTTAGCAAGTTAACAACTTGCGAAACTTAAATTTGATATTTTAGTGGGTGTGTCAAGAATGAAATAAACTACTGTTTCTTTTGATTATCTGTATAATTTCAAAAATAACAGGATAGAATAATTATTGGTTTTGACACACCTTCTTTATTGATATTGTGGCTGTGAAAACAAGACGCAGATACGGGCATTTTATACGCTGGATATTCATTGTCATTGACTTTATAGTCCTCAATGCCGCTTATATCGCTACTTGCATGATTATCGGCGACATGGGTTCGTTGCCCTTCTTCAGTAAGCAAGTGTGGCTGATGCTGAACCTCTCGTTCTGCATTGTCGTTTATGTTCTAAGCTCTCTTCACGACAAGAGGGTGGTGTATATCGACCGCGTGCTCATCCATCTTGTGAAGTATGTTCTACTTCATGCAGTGATTTTCTTGATGCTGGTATCCTTCATCGATGCACTGCCCAAGTGGCGATATGTGTTGATGTTCTACGGCATTTTCACAATCTCGTTGTCGCTATGGTGGATTGTGTCGCGCAAGCTTCTTAAGTGGTATAGAAGTAAAGGATATAACTATAAGCAGATTGTAATCATAGGTGGTGGTCATGCCGGTGCCGGGGTGAGACTGATGAAGCAGCTCGAGAAAGACCAAGGCTATGGCTATCACATAGTGGGATATTTTGACACAGAGCCGGTAGAAGACTTGCCATGCTACACCGCGGGCATCGACACTCTGGAAGATTTTCTTAATACACACAGAGTAGATGAGATGTACTGCGCTGTTCCCGAGAATGAGCGCAATGAGCTGCAAAGCATGATTAATCTTGCCGAGCGCAACGCTATCGACTTCTACTATGTGCCGCAGTTGAGCAAGTATATATCGCGGCGATTTGAGATTGAGACGCTTGGCGTGGTGCCTGTGTTATCGGTAAGGCCGCATCCGTTAAATAATCCTCTTAACAAATTCGCAAAGCGCACTCTGGATTTATTGTTCTCGTCGCTGGTGCTTCTGTTTTCCCCCATTGTTTTCTTGCCTATAGCTATAGGCATCAAGCTCTCGTCGCCGGGTCCAGTGTTCTTCAAGCAGGAGCGCACTGGATACCGTGGTCGCTCGTTCTTGTGCTATAAGTTCCGCTCGATGAGAGTCAACGATAAGAGCGACACCTTGCAGGCCACAAAAGATGACCCACGCAAGACAAAATTCGGCAACTTCCTGCGCAAGACAAGTCTCGATGAGTTGCCGCAGTTCATCAATGTGTTCAAAGGTGACATGTCGATTGTCGGTCCTCGTCCGCACATGGTTCAGCAGACAAAAGAATACAGCGAACTTATTGACAAATACATGCTCCGTCACACCATCAAGCCAGGCATCACGGGTTGGGCACAGGTTAATGGCTATCGTGGCCCTACCAATGAGCTGTGGATGATGGAAAAACGTGTGGAGTATGATGTTTGGTATGCCGAGAACTGGAATTTCATGCTCGACATCAAGATCATGTTCCTCACCGTGTTAAATGCCATTCGCGGAGAGAAAAACGCACTATAACATTTCTCCCAAATGCATGACTTGAAACACAACTCACTTGCCGTATTAAGAAAATTCTACGGCTACGATGCTTTTTATCCCATGCAATATGAAGTTATTGAGCATGTGGTGAAGGGCAATGATGCTGTAGTGCTCATGCCCACTGGCGGTGGCAAGTCGCTGTGCTATCAGATTCCTGCATTGCTAATGCCAGGGTGTTCAATCATCGTGTCGCCACTGCTGGCGTTAATGAAAGATCAGGTTGACGCCCTTATCGCAAATGGTGTCCCGGCAGCGGCAATTAACAGCCAGCAGAGTGAGCAGCAAAACCGTGAAGTGCTCGACAATGTGTTCAGGCAGAACATAAAGTTGCTTTACATCTCTCCAGAGCGACTGCTCGCCGACATGGACCAGTGGTCGCAAAAGATGCTAATCAACATGATAGCCATCGACGAGGCACATTGTATCTCGCATTGGGGGCATGATTTCAGACCAGAATATAGTCAACTATCGCTCGTTAAAGAGCGATTTCCTGGTGTGCCCATACTGGCACTTACTGCGACTGCCGACCGCTTGACACGCATCGACATAAAAGAACAGCTCAACATCCCTAACGCTAAAATCTTCATAAATTCCTTCGACCGTCCCAATATCTCACTCAACGTGGTGAGTGGACTGAGCGGACGTGCGAAGATTAAGCGTATCGTCAACTTCATTGAGAAACACAAGGGACAGAGTGGCATCATCTATTGCCTGAGTCGCAAGACTACCGAGACCCTTGCCGCCAGCCTGCAAAGCTTAGGCATCGACGCACAGGCGTTTCATGCCGGTATGACAACCGCTCACAAGCTGCGTGTGCAGCAAGCCTTCATCAACGACGACCTGCAAGTGATTTGCGCTACTATTGCCTTCGGTATGGGCATCGACAAGAGTAATGTGAGATGGATAATTCACAATAATATGCCCAAGAACATTGAGAGCTATTATCAGGAAATAGGACGTGCCGGCCGCGACGGAATGAAGGCCGACGCTCTTATGTTCTACTCTTTTGGCGACGTGAAGACACTGATGAGCTTTGCTCTTAATTCAGGGCAGGCGATGATAAATGTGGAGAAGTTGAACCGCATGCAGCAGTATGCCGAAGCTACAGTGTGCCGACGACGCATCCTCCTTAGCTATTTCAACGAACGCTACGACCACGACTGCGGCAACTGCGACGTGTGCAACAATCCACCCGACAGACTTGACGGCACTACTTTATGCCAGATGGCACTGAGCGCAATGGCACGAACCCAAGAGGGTGTGGGTTTCATGACGCTTATCGACATATTGCGAGGGTCTCGCAAGAGCGAAATCATCAATAAAGGCTATGACAAACTCAAAACCTATGGCGTGGGTCACGACCTCTCACAAGCCATGTGGAACGCCTACCTGCTTCAAATGCTACAATTAGGATTGATTTACATCGCCTACGAAGAGGATGACCATCTTAAATCAACGCCATTTGGGCGTGAAGTGCTGTTTGGGAAACGTAAGATACAGCTTTCACGGTTCTATTACAACCAGCCGGCAAAGAAGAAACCCTCAGCATCAACGCTTCCTATCGATGTTGAGAATGTCATCGATAATGTTCTGCTAGCAAGACTAAAAGATACACGCAGGGCACTGGCAAAGGTCAAAGGCATTCCGCCCTACATGATATTTAGCGATAAAGTGTTAACTATCATGGCAAAAGAGAAGCCCGTGACAAAAGCACAATTTGGAACGCTTTATGGAGTAGGAGAGTACAAAACCAATCTCTACTGGCAACAATTCACAGCTGTAATAAAGGAATATGAAGAAAGATGAGATGATTTTTAATGAAATAATGATAAGAGAACTCAAGTTTCTAAAGTTATAAAACTTTATAAACTTGAAGTTTAGAGGTTATAGTTTAGTGTTTAGAGAAAAAATGTTTTTCAAATTTTTCTATATTTCACACTGATTATCCTCTAAACTCTAACCACTAAACATTAAACTTTGAGCAAGTTAACAACTTGCGAAACTTAAGTAAGAGAATTATTCTTTACTATTTCGAATAATCAGAAAAAACACCTGTTTATTACTTATTTACAGTTATTATTTGGCTGTTAGCATAATATTTTATAATTTAGCGGGCTGAAAAACTTGAATAATCGTTAGCAATGAACCTGAAGAGACTGTTACACGCACCGTCAGTGCTGATCGTACTTATGTTGTTACCGCTTATCACCGACTCATGCAAAGGTAATAGCGAGGTAACACTAGCCACCGACTCGGTGGTGGTGGAGGATGCCTTCAAGAAGAGCAATGGCGAGCTGTGCAAAATTAAGACCAGCGTGGTGATAACCTATCCCGTCGAGTATAAAGACAGCGAGAAAACGTTACAGTTGCAAACCCTTTACTGCAGCGCGCTGCTCAATGCCACCAATGGAATGGGCGATGTTAAGGCTGCATTGAATGATTATGCTAAGTCGATAATTGCTATAAACCAGCCTCTCACAATGAGTCAAGACAGCATTTATAACAGCGATGATTTTGAAGATATCGATGTTGACAATTTTGAGATTGTGGTGAAGATTACCGATGTCTATAACAAAAACGGTTTCCTGTCGTTCTGTTGTGAGAATACTGTGAGAAAGAACAATAATGAAACTTCAATCTCTCATAGTTATGTCAATCTCGACTTAATGTTGATGAAAAAGTTGTCTCACAGTGACCTGTTTCTCTCTCAAAGCGAGAGTGAAATCACTCAAATGCTCAAATCAAAACTCCTTGAGACCAATAAGGTGAGAAGTGAGGATGAACTCTATAACAGCTGTGGCTTTTTCAATCTTCAGAACCTGAGTGTAACCGATAATTTCTTCTTTAGCGACGATGGAATCACTTGGTGCTATGAGCCAGGCGTGATTGCCGTGCAGACTGTAGGCGAGACGTCGCTGCAGTTGCCCTTTGAGGAGCTAATGCGCTTCAAGTGTGAAGACTCTCCGCTAAATCGTTTATAGAAGCCGGCAAGCCGAACATTTAACACTTACCCTTTGATGACTATTATAAGACGTTACTTCCCCGAGTTGAGTGACAATCAGTTGCGACAATTTGAGATACTCGTAAAATTATTTCCCGAGTGGAACGAGAAAATCAATGTGATATCCCGCAAGGACATTGTCAACTTGGAGGTGAATCACTTGCTGCATTCTCTGGCACTTGTCAAGTTTGTGAAATTCATGCCTCAGACGTCTGTCATGGACTTGGGCACTGGTGGAGGGCTTCCTGGTCTTCCTCTTGCCATTTACTATCCTGAGGTGAAATTCCACTTGGTTGACCGCGTGGGCAAGAAGCTGCGTGTGGCGCAAGACATTGCCGAGCAGGCTGGATTGATCAATGTCACCTTTCAGCATGGCGACGTACTGGAGGTGAAGGGCAAGTTCGACTTCGTAGTGAGCCGTGCCGTGATGCCGCTTGGAGACATGCTGAAGTTGGTGCGACGATTGATCAGTGACGACAACAAGAATGCCATTCCCAACGGCTTGCTGTGCTTGAAAGGTGGCGACCTTGTGAATGAGTTGTCTCGATATAAGAAAAATGTGCTTGTTGACGATATAAGCACTTACTTTAAAGAAGATTTCTTCAAAACAAAGAAAATCGTATATTATCCTGTTTAAAAAGCTGACAAGCAGACAAGCAGACAAGGAACAAGCAAACAAGGCAATGGCAGTGAAGCTCAAATGCAACTTATCCGCTTGCTTGTCAGTTCGTTAGCATGTTCCTGTTTGGCTCATAAACTAAATACCAAAAGATATATGAAGATTTCCCGATTTACAATGAACCCCTTTGGCATGAACTGCTATATTTTATGGAGTGTACAAGGTGGCGAGTGCATAATAATCGATCCCGGCATGATGATGGAAAGCGAGCGAGAGATGATAACCTCTTTTATTGATGAAAACCAACTCACTTTGAAACACTTGTTGCTCACACATTGCCACATCGACCATGCCTGTGGCGCAAGATGGCTCTCTCAACACTATGGCGTTGACGTAGAGGCTGGAGCCAAGGAAGATGTTATCGCAGAGAACATGCCCCTACAGGTGCAGCGATTTGGATTGAAGATTGATTCAAGCCCTCTTGTTATCGACAAGATACTCTCGGAAGGCGATATAATTACACTTGCCGGAGAGGAGATCAAGGTGCTTGAGACACCTGGTCATTCTCCCGGGTCACTGTCGTTTTATGTAGCTGACAGCTCGGTGATACTTACTGGCGATGTGATTTTCCAGAGCAGCATAGGCCGCACCGACCTGCTTGGTGGCTCTTTCCCGCAGTTGATTGACATAATAAAGACAAAAATTCTGACCCTTCCTGCCGATACTGTGATAGCTCCAGGTCATGGCGACACGACCACCGTTGGCGACGAGAAGGTTTACAATCCCTACCTTTAAATTATACATCGCCAATACTGCTTTCAATTTGTAATTTGCGGCTCGTAGATTAGTGGGCTTTGGCGACTATTAAGCCCCGATACAGCTTGAAAACCGCATTATTGACAATTTTTAAGCAATAATATGAAAAAATACCATAATACTTTTTCTTGTTTTCGAAGAAAATAGTATTTTTGCACATAGATTGATAGCCGATGAGGAAGCTTATTGTAATATTAACCCTTGTCTTTTCGTTGGCAATATCGTCGTTGGCGAGCGGCAAAGTTCAGTGGCGGGAGGTCTCTGGCGATATTCAGGGAAAATGCCTTACTGATTCCCGCACCACCGACGGCATTGAGATATGCCAGCGCAGCGGCACTATTATAATAAAGACTCCGCACACGATACAAGTCAAGGTGTTCACGATTCTTGGCCAGCTGGTATCGCAGGCGACACTTCAACCGGGAACGTCGGAACTAAGACTAAAGCGAGGCATCTATATGGTAAAAGTAGGAAACATAACCCAAAAAGTGGCAATTTAAATGCGCTTCGCGCAGTTTAGAGTTTAGAGCGCTTCGCGCAGTTTAGAGGTTAGAGTTTAGAGTTTAGAGGATCTCCGATCCTCGATCTCCGATCTTCGAAAAATGAAACAATATCAATGATATAACTTTTTAATACACAATTACTAAATTATGACAAACTTAGAGAACATTAATTGGAGTAGCCTGCCTTTTGGTTATCTTAAGGCTGACTATAATGTGCGTTGCACCTACAAAGACGGCAAGTGGGGCGAGATTGAGGTTAGCGATTCAGAATTTGTAAACATCCACATCGCTGCAACCTGCCTGCACTATGGTCAAGAAATCTTTGAGGGATTAAAGGCATTCAGAGGCAAAGACGGCAAAATCCGCATCTTCCGTCCCGAGGCCAATGCTCAGCGCCTTATCAACAGTGCCAAAGGCATCAAGATGGAACCCGTGCCCGAGGAGCTGTTCTTGGAGATGGTGAAGAAAGTCGTGAAGCTCAACGAGCGCTTCATCCCTCCCTACGAGAGTGGCAGCTCGCTTTACATCCGTCCCGTTGAGATTGGCACTCAGGCAAGAGTGGGTGTTAAGCCAGCCGATGAGTACACGCTCATTATCTTCGTGACACCTGTAGGTCCTTACTTCCCCGAAGGCTTCAAGCCTACAAAGGTTGCTGTTTATCGCGAGTATGACCGTGCAGCCCCTTGCGGCACAGGTCGTTGGAAAGTGGGCGGCAACTATGCCTGCGGTATGGGCGCCACAGCTCGTGCTCAGGAGAACGGTTTCTCGGCAGTGCTCTTCCTTGACCCCAAAGAGAAGAAATATCTCGATGAGTGCGGTCCTGCAAACTTCTTCGCCATCAAGGGCAACAAGTACATCACTCCCAAGAGCGGTTCCATCCTGCCTTCAATCACCAACATGAGCCTTCAGCAGATTGCTAAGGACATGGGTCTTGAGGTAGAATGCCGTCCAATCCCCATCGAGGAGCTTGCCGAGGTTGACGAGGCGGCAGAGTGCGGCACTGCAGCAGTGTGCTCGCCATTGAGCGAGATTTATGACAATGACAACGATAAGACCTACGTCATCTCAAAGGATGGCAATCCTGGTCCCGTTGTTACCGAGCTTTACAAGCGTCTGCAGGGCATCCAGAAGGGTGACATCGAGGATATTCACGGCTGGAACACAATTCTTGACTAAATCTCCTTATTTAGCTGACGAGCAAACGAGCTGACAAGCAAACGAGCTGACAAGCAAACGAGCAAACGAGCTGACGAGCTGACGAGCTGACAAGACAAATGTGTAGTCAAACGACTTGAAAAATGCGATTAAGCAAGACAAAGCTTGAGCTTGCTCAAAGCCTTGCGAGCGTGAGCATTTTATCGAAACGACAGAAACTACCATTGCCTTGTCAGCTTGTTTCTTGTCAGCTTGTTAGCTAAATTTCCTTGTCATTTGTTTTCTCCATTATGATTGACACTTTATCTATCATTTACCGCTTTTATGAACCCGAGAGCGACTTGTGCAAGCTGCTGATAAAGCACAGCACTCAGGTGGCGGAATTGTCAAAGCAGTTTTCTCAACGATTGATAGCCGCCCATGTGCCGGTTGACATCGACTTTGTTGAGGAGGCAGCGATGCTTCACGACATTGGCATTATCCACACCGACGCTCCAGGCATCTACTGTCACGGCACAGAACCATACATCCGTCATGGAGTGCTGGGAAGGGTGATGCTTGATGAGATTGGTCTTTTCAGGCACGCCTTGGTGTGTGAGCGACACACAGGCACCGGTTTGTCAATTAGAGAAATAGAGCAGCAAAATTTACCTTTGCCGCATCGCGACCTGTTGCCACAGAGTATAGAAGAGAAGATAGTGTGCTATGCCGACAAGTTCTTCAGCAAGTCACATCCCGATGCGCAGCGCTCGGTAGATGTAGCACGCAGCAAGCTGGTGAAATTTGGTGAAGAGACTGTTGCTCGTTTTGATGAGATGCATTCACTTTTTGGCGAACCCGATTACTCCAAGCTATGAAGCCTAAAATGGCGTGAAAAGCATATTATTCGTTCTTTAAAAAGTTTAATAATTGTCAATGTTGCGGTTATATTGGGAGAAATGATTAATTTTGCAGGTTATTTCGACTAATAATGACCAATAGGAGTCTTAAAATATTGTTATGGTTTGTAATGGCAGTCATCTCGGTTGCTACAGCCCATGTGTGGGCACAACAGCAATCGGGTGCTGTGAGGATGAGGCCTCGCGTTGCTGTGGGTGACAGCGTTGCTGTGGCTCGTGCCGACAGCTTGAGGAACGCTCGTGGCGACAGCCTTGCCGTGCCTCGCGACACCGCCCGCTTCAAGAAGACGAGGGCAATAGACCTTGACAATACTGTTAAATTCTCCTCTAAAGACTCGGTGGTGCTCTTTGGCCGCAACGATTTGCGCTTTTATGGCAGCAGCGAGGTCAACTACGACGACATCAAGCTCACCGCCTCATCGATAACAATGAATATGGACAGCAATGTGGTACACGCCATTGGTGTCCCCGACTCAATAGGCGAGCTGCAAGGTACACCGGTCTTTACCGACCCCAGTGGAGAATATAAGTCAAAGATTATGGCTTTCAATTTCAAAACCAAGAAAGGCCTTATCACCGACATCATCACCGAGCAGGGCGACGGCTATCTTACTGGTGGAGTGACGAAGAAGCACGAAGACGATGAGTATCACATCATGAACGGCCGCTATACCACCTGCGACAATCATGAGCATCCGCACTTCTATTTCCAGATTACAAAGGCAAAGATGCGTCCAAAGAAGAACGTGATAACGGGACCTGCCTATATGGTACTCGAGGACCTGCCGCTGCCGCTGGCGGTACCGTTTGCCTTCTTTCCGTTCACCAACAAGTATTCGAGCGGTATTCTAGTGCCCACCTTTGGCGAGGACTACAACCGCGGCTTCTACTTGCGCAATGGCGGATACTACTTTGCTCTGGGGCAATATCTTGACCTGGCGCTCACTGGTGAGATCTACACCCGTGGCTCTTGGGGCGTGACGGCGCAATCTAATTACAACAAACGCTACAAGTTCTCGGGACACTTCAGCGCGAGCTACCTCACCACTATTACTGGTGACAAAGGCGACCCCGACTATTATAAAGCGCATAACTTCTCGCTGCAGTGGAATCACACCCAGAACTCGAAAGCCAACCCCAACATGCAGCTGTCGGCGAGCGTGAATTTTGCCACAAGTGGCTATTCCCGAAATAATTTAACCGACTACTACAGCAGTACATTTACCGAAAACACTAAAAGTTCGACTGTCAACTGGTCTTACAATTTCCCCAATTCGAAGTGGAGCATCTCGGCTACAGCAAGTGTGTCGCAACGCTCATCAGACTCTACGCTGACAGTGTCATTCCCCAATTTCACTCTCACTATGGCTCAAATCACGCCTTTCAAGCGCAAGAAGGCTGTAGGAGCTGAGCGTTGGTATGAGAAAATCAAGATTTCATATTCCGGTCGTTTCCAGAACTCCCTTACCGCTAAGGAGAACGAGTTTTTCCACAAGAACCTCGTGAAAGACTGGCGAAACGGTTTGTCGCACACGGTGCCAATTTCGGCAACATTCAATGTGTTCAAATATTTAAACATCACTCCGTCAATCACCCTTAACGACCGCATGTACACGAGCAAAATCAAGCAGTCGTGGGATCCCAACGCCAGTGCTGTGGTGCGTGACACCACCTACAGTTTCTACAACCTGTTTGACTTCTCGGCATCGGTGTCGATGAGCACTAAGCTCTATGGCTTCTATAAGCCGTTGAAGTTCATGGGCGACAAGTTGCAGATGGTACGCCATGTGATCACGCCCACGGTGTCGTTCTCGGCATCTCCCGACTTCGGTTCTAAATTCTGGGGATATTATGGCAATTATTCTTATACCGATGCTCAAGGAGTGGTTCGTGATGTGCAATATCCCTATTTCCAGCATGGGGTGTATGGCCAGCCGGGTAGCGGTAGGAGTGGCGTGCTGTCTTATTCTATAGCCAACAACCTAGAGGCGAAGGTCAAGAGCGACCAGGACAGCACAGGTTACAAGAAAATATCGATTATCGAGAACCTCACCCTGTCGCAGTCCTATAACTTTGCCGCCGACTCGCTACGGTGGAGTAACCTGCAGACCTCGATATTGCTGCGACTCACCAAGAGTTTCAATCTCAACCTCTCGGCAACTTGGGATGTGTATAAATATGGGCTTAACGAGTATGGCAACCCCGTGCGCATCAACAAGCTGCGCCTCTTCCATGGTGGAGGATGGGGAAGGCTGTCGAGCACTGGCACCTCGTTTTCTTACACCTTCAATAACGACACCTTCAAGAAGCTATTTGGGCGCAAAGGCAAGAGTGATGATAAAGCCAAGAACAATACTCCTGGCAGAGGTGGCACGTCAGGTGACGAAGAAAGCTCTGGCACCCAGGCTGAAGGCAGCGATATAGTTCTGCGCCCCGACGGTTACATGAAATGGGAATGCCCGTGGAGCTTGACCATCAACTATTCTCTGAATTATGGATATGGCGCCTTTGATTATGACAAGTTGGAGTATAAAGGCAAATTCACCCACAACCTCAGTTTCAACGGCAACATTCGCCCCACTAAGAACTGGAACATCACATTCTCGGGCAGTTACAACTTCGACACTCACAAGATTGCCTACATGAACTGCTCGGTAAGCCGAGAGATGCACTGCTTCGTGATGAGCGCCAGCTTCGTGCCTGTGGGGCCTTACAAGTCCTACAATTTCCACATCGCCGTGAAGTCGAGCATACTGAGCGACTTCAAGTATGACAAGCATTCCAGCTACAGCAACGGCGTGCAGTGGTACTGATTTTAGCGCTTTGCGCAGATTAGAGATTAGTGATTAGTTGGTGCTTCGCACCGATTAGTGATTAGTGAAACTGAGAACTGAGAACTGAGAACTGAAAACTAGCGCGAAGCGCGGCATAACCAGCGAGCAAAGCGAGCGACACAACCAGCGAGATAGCGAGCGGCTAACTGTGCAACGCGCATTCTTCCTTATTGAAGGTTTTTGGAGATTAATGCTTTTTTAATTGGGATTGATTGAAACGCACTTGCAAGATTGATTTTTTTGATATATTTTTGCAATGTAATAATAACACATAAGGCAAATCAATAAAAGTAATCACTATTTTTTTCATCAATGGGGCGTTGATCGTTGGGAAACGTGACATAACGCTCAAAATGCTAAAGGATCAAACCGCCTTTAGCATTTTTTTGCAGAGTGTGGGGGGTGTGAACTTCTCACGATATAGTTGAAGTCACTTGAAAAGCTTGCTGTGGCGAATGAAGAAATATACGCAAGCCATTAGAATTACCGAGATGGCGATTGCCAGAGGAAAACCTAGCCAGTGCGACTCCAGCCCGTTGGGGACATTCATGCCATAGTAACCGGCTATCACAGTGGGTATCATCAGTAAGATGGTTACCACAGTGAGTGTTTTCATGATGCGGTTGAGGTTGTTGCCAATTACCGATGAATAGGTTTCCTGCTGGCGCTTGAGGATGTTGCTGTAGATGCTAGCAGTGTCTAAGGCCTGCTGTGTCTCAATCTCAACATCTTCAAGCAAATCTTCGTCATAAGGCAATGAGCGAATGCGCATCTTCACTCGGGCGAGCATGGTGGAGTTTCCCTTGAGCGAGGTGATGAAGTAGATTAAGAATTTGCCTAGTCCCATCATGCGCATCAGCTCGTCGTTGTCCATTTTTTTCTCCAGCCGCTCCTCGGCGGCAGTCATCATCGAGTTCATCTGCTTGAGATACTTAAGGTACCACACCGAGGTAGAGAGCATCAGCGACAATAGCAGGTCATATCCCTTGCACGACTGAAACCGCTTGCGCTGGCTCCACTTGATAAAGTCGTCGAGCACCTCGTTGTCGTAGTAGCTCACTGTGACAAACACATCGTCGCGCATCAGGATGGCGAGAGGGGCCGTGGAGAACACAGTGTCGCCATCTTCGTCGATGCTCTTGCACGGCACTCTCACAAACACCATCAGCCAGTTGTCCTCATGATCAACGCGAGGGCGCTCTTCCACGTCTTCGGCATCATGGATAAAGTCAAGAGGCAGGGCAAATCGCTCGCTCAGGATGCCGAGCTCCTCGGCTGTGGGCGATGTCGCTCTCACCCAGCATCCCGATTTCCACTGGTTTATCTCGCTGAAACCGTTGCGGCATTTCCAATAGGTAATCATTATTCTAAATATCTTTATTAGTTTATTCCAGGTTGACAACAGTTATGCCGGCGCCGCCTAGTTGCACGTGCTCGTCGTGGTAGTTTTTTACGTCGGGGACGGTGTTGAGGTATTGGCGGATGGCGACTTTCAGTGCTCCGGTGCCTGTGCCGTGGAGGATGCGCAGCGTCTTGTAGGAGAACTGGATGGCATCGTCGAGGAAGTAGGTGACGGCCTGTATCGCCTCGTCGGCACGCATGCCTCGCACGTCGATCTCGCTCTTGAAGTTGAGCTGTCGCGCCCTGATGTCGTCGGCGGTAGATTTTGTGATTGACGGTTTCTCTCGCACCTCGTTTTTGCGCAATGTCCTCTCAAGCCGTGCGGTCTCAACACGTGTCTTGAGGCTGCCGAACGCCACTACGGCATATTTCTCGTCGATGCTGATGATAGTGCCTACTGTGGAAGCGCCGCCCTTGAGCAGCACGTTGTCGCCAGGTAGCAGCGGTCGGTCTTTGTCGTCTTTCTTGGTGATGTGTTTCTTTTTGGTTTTGTCTTTCTTAGGTAGAGGAGGTGTACCCACTGCTGGCAATGGCTTAATTTCCTTGAGGTCGGTTTCTTGCATATCTTCCTCGGTAAGGCGACGCTTGAATTCTTCGAGTTGCTGGCGCAATAACCGTGTCTTCTCTTTTTCGGCTTGCGCTGTCTTAATGTCCCTGATGGTTTGCTCCACTTGCGAGTTGCTCTTGGCGATGATGTCGAGAGCCTCGTTGCGTGCCTCTTTCAAGATGGCTTTATATTCGTTATTAAGCTTCTCGAGCCGCTCGTTATACTGCTCGGCGATAGCGTTGAGCTTTTTCTCCTTTTGGTGGATGTCGTAGCGCTTGTTCTCCCAATATTTGCGGTCGCGCACTATGTCGAGCAGGTATTTGTCCATGTTGATATAGTCGCTGCCCACTATCTCGCTCGCCTTGTCGATGACTTCGCGTGGGATTCCCGTCATGCGGGCAATCTCGATGGCAAAAGAGCTGCCAGGGTAGCCTATCGAGAGCTGGAACAGCGGCTTCATGTGCTGGCGGTCGTAGAGCATGGCGCCGTTGACGATGCCGGGCGCTTTGTCGGCAAACTGTTTGAGGTTCTGGTAGTGGGTGGTTATTACTCCAATGATGCGGCTTTTGTTGAGCTGGTCGAGAATGGCTTGCGCTATTGCCCCGCCAATCTGTGGCTCGGTGCCGCTGCCAAACTCGTCGATAAGCACCAGTGAGCGCTGGTCGCCACGGTTGAGGAACGTCTTCATGTTCTGGAGATGACTGCTATAGGTGCTCAAGTCGTCCTCGATGCTCTGCTCGTCGCCAATGTCGATGAAGATGCTGCTGAACATGCCCATGTGAGAGTTGTAATACACGGTGGGCAGCACGCCGCATTGCATCATGTATTGCACCACGCCCACGGTCTTGAGGCACACCGACTTGCCTCCGGCGTTAGGTCCCGAGATGAGCAGGATGCGTTGCTGGCTGTTAAGCTCGATGTTGAGCGGCACAACCTCCTTGCCTTGCTCACGCAGCGACAGCAGCAAAGCGGGATGTACAGCGTGATATAGCTCGATGTGAGGATTTTTTTCGATGTGTGGCAGCTGAGCGTCAACATCTTGCGCAAATGCCGCCTTTGCACGGATGAAGTCGATAAGCCCGAGCATACGGTAGGTGGCAATCAGTTCCTCGGCGTGTGGTCTAATGGTGTCGGTGACCTCGGTGAGGATGCGGATGATCTCTCGCTTCACCTCGGCTTCTGCCTCACGGATGCGATTGTTGGTCTCCACCACCTCTTCGGGCTCGATAAAGATGGTGCGCCCTGTGGCGCTCTCGTCATGCACGATGCCTCGCAGCTTGCGCTTGTGCATTGGCGCGACGGGGATTACGAGACGCCCGTCGCGCATGCTTGGAGTAGTGTCTTTGTCAAGATATCCAGCTTCACGGCCTGCGTTAATGACCTTGCGGAGCAGTCCGTTGATGCTCGCGGTGGCGTTAGTGATGGCTCGCCTCAACTCTTGCAGGAGCGGCGATGCATTGTCCTTGATGTTGCCGTTCTTGTCGAGAATACGGCTTATCTCAGCCACAATGTCGGGGAACGCCTGCATGGTCTTTGCAAGGCGTGCCAGGTTGGGGTAGAGGTGCGAACCTTCGTTGCTTGCGCGCTCGAAGAATCTACCTATCTCTCCCACAGTAGATAGTGACCTCTGCAAGTTGAAAAGGCTCTCCTCGCTAAGATGGCTTCCCGGCACCGCGATGGCCTTGAGAGCAGCGCGCATGTCGAAGAAGAAGTTGAGCGGAAACTCCCGCTTCGACTGCAAAATTCCGAGAAACTCGTTGGTCTGGTTGAGCCACAGCGTCACTTCCTGCAAGTTGGTGGAGAATCGCATTTTCTCACAGCAATCCTGCCCCAAAGTGCTGATGCACCTGGCGGTAATCTCTTTACGAATAGTCGTAAAGCCTATTTTAGACTCAAAGTTGCTCGGGTAAATCATAGTTAAGTTCTTAGCTGACGAGCTGACAAGCTAACAAGCTGACGAGACTTATCAGTTCAGAGTACAGAGGGGTACGGAGTGCTCTCCACTCTCCACTCTCCACTCTCCACTTTATTCCGAGTACAGAGTACAGAGGGGTACGGAGCCCTCTCCACTCTCCACTTTATTCCATTGCCTTGTTAGCTAGTTGCTTGTTTACTCGTTAGCTCGTTAAAACGCAGTTACAATGCCCATGAAGTCGGCAGCTTTCAGCGATGCGCCACCAATCAGGCCACCATCAATATCGGGCTTAGCGAAAAGCTCAGGAGCATTGCTAGGCTTGCAGCTGCCGCCATAGAGGATAGTAGTGTCATCGGCCAACTGCTTGCCATATTTCTCGGCAACGAGACCGCGGATGAACGCGTGTACCTCCTCTGCCTGGTCGCTGGTGGCGGTTTTGCCGGTGCCAATAGCCCAGATAGGCTCGTAAGCAATCACGATGTTTGCCCACTGCTCGGGAGTGAGATGGAACAGCGATTCGCTGATTTCGGCTTTGATAACGTCCTCTACCTTGCCAGCCTCTCTCTCTTCAAGACTCTCGCCGCAGCAGAAGATTACTTTCAACCCAGCCTCAAGAGCGAGGTCAACCTTTGTCTTCAGCATCTCGTTGCTCTCGTTGTAATATCCACGACGCTCGCTGTGACCTAGGATTACATAGTTTGCTCCGGTAGAAGCCACCATGGGAGCCGACACTTCGCCGGTATAGGCTCCACTGTTATGGTCGGCGCAATTCTCGGCAGCCAGTCCCACCTTGTTGATGTCAATAACCTGTGCTACCGCTGTAAGATGAGTGAAAGGCACGCCAATGATAACGTCACACTTGAGGTCGCTGGCATTAGCCACAGCCTCGTTAACTGCTTTAGCAAGCTCTACGCCTTCGGGAACTGTGGTGTTCATCTTCCAGTTACACGCTACAATGTTTTTTCTCATTTTTTAAAAGTTAGATGATTATTATTTATCGTTTATCGTTTTTTGCTGACGAGCGAACAAGCTGACGAGCGAACGAGGCAAGTGTTGATTCAAAACTGCCAGAAACAACTATTGTCTTGTCAGCTTGTTTCTTGTCAGCTTGTTAGCTGATATCTCTCCACTCTCATCTCTCTCCTCTTATCTTCTTTACAATGAAACTCACTACCGGATAAATGCGGTTGAGGAACAGCAGGGCTATCATTATCAAGAAATAGGGTGACAGAAGCGCCCAAAGCGTCTTTAGTGGTGAGAAGTCATCGCTAAGATGTGCAAGTGGTACATTATCTTTGAGCAATTTATCAATCTTTAATGAACTGAGAGTGCGTTTCCACGCAATTCTTCCTTGCTCAACATATACAACTGCTGGATTGCCACGAGCGAGCATTTTTATTTCGGAGTCATCACCGCCATAGATGAGATATTCGGCAGCAGTTAGGTCTCTCCATTGCTCAACCTCTTGGTGAAGGGCGGGAGTGATGACACAAAGCTGCGCATCCCTCTCGTTGCAGGCCTTGGCAAGGTCATTCAACACAAATGCGTATGTCTTGTTCACACGCTGGAAATCGGGCATCAGCACGAGCAGTTGATTGCTGGTGGTGTCAATCACTTCTTCGGTCACGTCGGTGCCTTCATCATAGATGCTGAATGATGCCAGCTCCGCTTTTTGAGCAGGAGACAGGTCGGGAGTCAGCTTTTTGCGATCAACAAATTCCCACCCATCCTCTTCGTCGGGGATGCTGTCGATACTGAACTCTTGTTTTACTCCATTTTTCTCATAGATATAGACAAAGTCATCTTCTCCTAATGGTGACAGTGAAGAACCAATTTTTGTGCCAACCTTGAATGGTCTAAAGTCTAGGAGTGGCTGGGTGCTGTAACTCATATAGGCGATTGAGAATCCTAAAATGAAAGTAAGCAACATCACAACCCACTGTATTGCAGGACCATAAAGTGATGGCACAGATTTGTTGTGGAACAACAGATAAAGTATTGCTATTGTCAGAGCAACATTCTTCCAGAACGTCTGCCAGTTGGTAAGCTTTACTGCGTCGCCAAAGCATCCGCAGTCGGGGACGGCATTGGTCTTTGCAAGGAAGTAGGTGAGAGGGAGAAACACTCCCATAAAACCCATTGCCGCAAAGAGGGAGCCATAGCGCAGGCATCCGGTGAGAATCATCACTCCAAGCACCAGTTCAAGGACTGGAATGGCAAAAGCCAGAACAACCTCAGAACCAATAAGGTTGTGTAGTCCCAAAGCAGCGATATAATCGTGGAACTTATAGACACTTCCCATGGGATCGACACACTTTACAAATCCCGAGAAGATGAAAGTTCCACCCACAAGAATCCTCAACAAGAAGACAATCACCTTGTTGACAGGATTGTTTGATATGCGCTCGTTAAGTCGTGAGAAGCGTTCCAGCATAGTTGTTGTTTTCGTTTATTGGTTATTTGTTATCGTTTTTTACGCCGTGGTGCGGCGCACTACACCAACAACACCTAGGCTTGTTCTCTTGTTAGCTTCATTATAAACTCTCGTTGTGCTTGATGAGCGCAAACACCGAGTAGTTGATCATGTCTTGTATATTCGCGTCAATTCCCTCGCTTACTCGGGTTTTGCCACCATTGTTCTCAATGACCTTGATGCGTTGCAGCTTAGAGAGAATCATATCGGTGTAGCTTTCCATGCGCATAAGTCTCCATGCCTCGCCATAGTCGGCGTTTTTGGCAATCATGAGAGTCTTTGTCGCATTAATATATTTATCATAAAGCTCTAGTGCCTTTTCTCGCGACATATCTACGTCATCTACATATCCCAAGTCAAGTTGGATAAGTGCAATCACGCCATAGTTGATAATTCCCATATACTCGGGCCAGATGTCTTCACCAACTTTTGATACGCCATTAATTTCCAGAGTCCTGATTCGCTTTGCTTTGATAAGAATCTGGTCGGTGAGTGTCTCTGGTCGCAAGATGCGCCAGTTGGGACCGTAGTCACCCATCTTGTAGATGAACATCTCGCGGCATTTAGCTATTACCTCGTCATATTGTTTGTTAGTATCGGGCATAATAGTTTCGATTAAGTTTGTGCAAAGATAGTAAAAAGTTTTTAGTTATCAGTTATTAGTTGTGTTTTTTTACCTCGTGAGGCGGTGCCTCACGACTTTTGTCGGATTGTGACGCTGATAAAAACAAGAATAGCGTCACGGTGATGGTGACGCTATTCTTTGACTTTACGTCATAGAAGTAGACGAAC
>CALDIG010000285.1 GCA_937904375.1 uncultured Prevotellaceae bacterium | reverse complement strand
TTCTCTAAATCTCGCCTTGTCATTTTCTCAAAAACTTTCATAGTTCGGGGGTATTGTGGTGGGCGGCTTGTGGCTCGCCCACCTTGTGAAACATTCTAATTACTTGCTCTCGCTCTTGGCGCTCTTGCGTGCGCCTTTCTTCTTGGGTGCGCTCTCAGCTTGTGCCGGTGCGCTCTCGGTGCTCTCCACCGGTGCGGTGGCGGGTTCGGTGCTCTCGGGCTTGCTTGCCTTCACGTCTGCCATCAGCTTGCCATAGACTCCCTTAGGGATGATGGCATTAAAGCGCTTGCGGAGGATGAAGGCGTAACGCAACGCCTTGAGGGGGTTGGCGAAGTAAAACTCCTCGCTCTTGTTGTTGTTCTCACTGCGGTAAACGTGCCAAAACATGCCGCTCTTTAACTTCTCGCTTGCTTGCTAAAATCAAATTTGCCATAATGGTAGAATTTAGAAATTTATAGATAGTGTTGTTAACTCGGTGCTTGTCATTGCTCGCAATAGACATTGCAGTAACTAACTTGTGAGCCTTGCGACATAGCCATTTGTGCGGCTTGCTCGCTCGCCTCGCTCTCGCTCTCGGCTTCGACCTCGAAAGTGTGGATTTCATTCTCGAAGTCAACCACATCAACAGTGAAATTATTGAGTGCGGTAGAGCGGTAAGCTTTTTTACAAACTCTGCTCTCGGCTGCGGCAGAAGTGTTAAAGAACGATGTGTTATAAGATGCTGTCATAGCTGTATAAAATTTTGAGGGTGAATAAATCATTGATTACGTATATCGCGTATAAGCTTTTTACGGAACTATATAAAGTGAGGCAGGAAAGCGACCGGCAGCAAGGCTTGCCCAAAAATTTTCTTCCCGTAGGGTGAGCCATTTTTTACGCAGGAAAAAATTGAAGAAAAATTTTGGAGCAACTTGTATAGCCTTGCAGAGAGCGGCTGCCCTTAACTTTGTGACGGAAAAACTAATACAGGGGCGATAGCAGTAATCAATTATTCACCCAAAATTCAGCGACGGCGGCATCCGACATCGTTTCTAACTTCTGTAGCAACCAGAGAGCAGATAAAACAAGAAAAGGATTGAGCGGAGCCAGCCGTCTCAACCCTTACCGATGAGCAAACCACCGCCACGCGGCGGTTGGTATGCAAAAAGGGTGAGCCAAAGCTGACCCACCCAAATTAAAAAGCAATTCTTTGAAAGTTTACACTTTCACGTTATTTGTTGCGATAGTCAATGTCACCGATTACATCTTCAGGAGTGTAGTCGGCAGGGAAATCCTTTGTAAGGATAAAGTGCCACACATGAGATTTGCCCCCCATGCCACCAAAGCCTCCGCTTTCGGTGATGATGATAGCGTCTTTGTACTCCCACCCACGTTTTGCCATGTAAGCGAAAACGCTCATTGGAGAAGCGAATGACATCTTCTTGTCGTTCTCACTGTTGTAGATCCAGCCGTTGGCATACTTTGCTTTTTCAGCCACACCGAAGTCAACAAGTGCGTTTACGTCTTGCTTGAACAAGTTGTATTGCACGCACATCACCTCGCAATACACTTTCACCTTTTCGGGATTATCGCTCGTTTGAGCGTTGGCAGCTATGCCCATGATGCACAGTGCCAGGATAAGCATTACTTTCTTCATAGTAGGTTACTTTAAGATGTTAAGTTCTGTATTCATTTCGGGCATGACATCGAGCAGACGCGAGTATTCTGCCTTGACCTCGGCGTTAGCCTCGGTTGATGCAGGAGCAAGTTGCTTCTTCATCATCTTCATGGTTTGCGCAGGAGCGGAACTTGAACCGGTATATTCTGCATAGATGACTTCATAAACTACTTGGTAGTCCATGGTATCAAGTTGCAGAATGACTATAGTTTTCATGTCCGGGCTGATGAAGGCGAAATAGTATTTGCTTTCATCCATTGTGACATAAACATAGCGTTCTTTCATAAATTCAACCATTTCGTCAGTGTCAACTGAAGATGATTTGATAATAGCCGATGACAAATACATCCCGGAGTTTTTGAAGGTGTACATATAGTACATCACAGGGAATTTCCCATCGTAGAGAAGTGCTTCGGACAACTCTTTGTTCAGCGTGTAACCACTCATAAAGCTTTTCACTGTGGACATAGAAGCACCAAACTTCATGTATGGCTCTTTGAATGTATTGTACTTGGCTGTCACCGTGACCTTGAACGACTTGTTGCCGTTGCGGATGTAGGTCTCGCCGACATGCTCGGCTGTCACGCCATTAGTCGAGACGCTTGCAATCAGTTCGTTGTCAGAAGTCCAACCGGTACTTCCTCCGGGGATTGCATACACACTGCCAACCACCAATGTTTGGTTGGAGTAGTTGGGTTCATCATCGCTGCCACACGAGGCAAAAGCCAGCGGCAAGATGAGTAACGTAAAGAGAAGTAATTTCTTCATGATTTTTGTGTTTTAATGTTGTTAAAATTCATATCCCACCTTGATTGATACACCCTCGCAGTCAAGTTTACGGGGCTTAGTGGTATAGTCCATACTGTAAGAACTTACGAACTTATGGAATGACTCAAACTCCAGCTTCTCACTTGTGTAACCAACCATGATGTTTACGGCTTGCTTGCCAATGGTAGAGATGCGGAGACCTGCGGAGATGTTGTAATACAATCCTCCGCCGTTGGTGACGTATGTACCGACCTTAGCATCAACGAATGGAGCAAATTTCGTTTTCAGGAATGTTCCTCGAACATTGGCGAACACAGGAATGTCAACCTTAGCCTCTCGTTGATCCATCGGGATAGTGAGGTCGCCCGGTTGATACTTGTACTTCGGCATAAAGTGCAGACCTGCACCAGCGCCGACGTACAGTTGCGGAATGATTTGATAGCCATGAGAGGTGTTAATCTCGAAGCGACCGAAATCATAGTCACCTACACCGATGGTGTAACCGGCATCAGCAAAACCGCGATAGCATTGCGATGCCGTGTTCTGTGCTTGCACGGTTGTCACGCACAGCACAAGAGCGAGTAATGAAAGTAGTTTCTTCATAATAAACCGTTTTATAAGTGAAAAAAATTAATTATCTGGCGCAAAGGTAGAGGGCAAAAGTGCGCTCTATCTGCACAGCAAGAAAAAATATCGAAAAAAAGCCACGGAAAAATCCGAGGCCCATAATCAGCGTTTATTGCAACGATAACGCCAATAGGTGTGTAATGGTCACGTTGCTTTTCCTTATATTTCGTACAATTCTTGAAGTTCTGAATAGAAATTGATGAGCGAGCGTTGCAGATCGATGCCGCCGTCATATTCGTTGATAGGGATTTCATACGAGCGGAGTTGTTGTATGCACTCCGCGAGGAAATCAGGCGGCGATGTATGGAAAGATGCCATCCAGTAGCCATTGATGCCTCGCGAAGAAAGTTCGGTAGGACTGCCGTAGCCGAGTTTATCCCAGACAAAGAACATCGGGGCTTTCAACGGCTCGAACTTGTCGGCGATGGGTTGCTGAATGTGTTTCGGCATCCCTTTCACCGACAAAATTTTGTCTTGTAACTTGCACAGCGAGTTTACAAGCAAAATGAGCTGTTCTCTACTCGGCTTCTCGTCCATAGATTAGAAGAATGGCACATGAACAAAAGGATTTTTCCTGTTGTTCACGATGTACTGTTTGAGGGTTTCACGCTCGACATCAAACTCATCAACAAGTTTGTCAAGCAATTCTGCTGAATGAGTTTGGTTGTCGAAAAGCTGTTCACGAGTGATGCACGTTCTCATTATTGAGATTGTGTCAGTCAATCGCTCGCTAAAGAACACAACGTCATTGGCAGAGCCAATCATGTTGTTAGGGTTGTCTTTGGTCGGGTGCGGAGTCATCACGAAGTTGCCGTTGTTGGCAAAGAACTCGGCAATAGCTTCAACTTTTGAAATCTTCTTGCCCAAGAACCGCTCCATGTAGCGGTCGAAGAAGTGAGACGTGATAAAGAAAAATTGGTTGTCAAGGCTGCCGCCTCTCACCAAAGCATTCATGCCATACTTGTCAAGGTAGGTGATAAACGTGACGGCAGTCGGACCAATCTTCTTGAAAGTATTGTAGTCATGGATGAGCGGTATCGAGCAGAATGTGGTATTATTGTCAACCTTATAGGTGATGGCAGGAAACAACACATTCTTCAGAGATTTATGCTTCAGCATATATCTCCGTATCTTGGAACAGTCAGTGCCATCAGGTCGCATCCTTGACTGAATACGAGGGAAATACTCTGCGTGAATTCGGTTGAACTCACGGCAGATTTCTTCGTAGGTCATACTTTCAACAATCATGTTTAGAAATCATAAATTCTATCAACTATGCCACGGTTTCCGGCTTTTGTTGACCATTGTACCTGCCACACACGACCGTCTATTGTGTCGAGCAGGAGAAATGTGTACATATTCTCCGTTGGATACAAGGTGAATCTGCCATTAACTTTCTTGTCGGTACTCCCGATTAGAATTATGTCGTTTAGCGTGACACTAACACGGCTATCATCGTCGTTAATGGCGTATTGCACTTGCCACATTTCACCAGTCTGTGTGTTGAGCTTGATGAAGTTCCACATATTCTGAGTTGGAAATAATTGGAATGTGGCGTTTGGATTTTCCGCATATTTAGGTGGTTTGCTTGAAGATGATTGAGCGTTTGCACAGACTATCATCATGAATAATGTTAAGGCGACAAATATTCTTTTCATATTTTTTAAGATATTAAAAGTTATGCGATAAGTTGGCACATACATGAGGCGAGCAATATAATCTGCGGTAGCGATTGAAGCCCGATGTCGGTGCGGTTAGCGAGATAAGTGTCAACGAGGACTTTGCGAAGCTGTTGGGCGGTGGCCGGCATTTTCATCAGCTCAAAAAGTTCGTGGTCTATCTCGGCGCACTTGTAGAAGTTGCGCAGGGTGGAGATGGCATAACTGCTGGGCGAGTTGCCCGGCACTTTTGGCACGAGCTTCCAGAACGGCTCGGCGGTCATGTGATAGTAAGGCATTCCGATGTTCGGCTTGAAGTGAGCGATACCACGAGTGAAGCGAGTTTCGTTCAATTTGAAAGCTGTAATCAGCGACTCGCTCAACTCAATCTGAGGCGAGCGAATAATGCCGCACTCCACCAGGTCGATGACTGCCAACAGCAGCAGCGGCTTGTGCGGTGCCAGTTGCCCACCTTTCTTATTCACCGAAAGGCTGTCAAAGCAATGCTGATAATATGCCAAATCTTTTACCATTATTACTCAATATCCTCAATAGCGACATCATATTTGATGTCCTCAATACGAGTGAGAGCGATATTATCAGATGTCGAGGTGTCGTCGTTGGTAAAGAAACGAATGTTGTTACCAAGCTTCCATCCATTCAAGAAACCGCCATCAGGGTAAATTGAGAGTTTCTTGCCGCCGCAGATGATTGTCATTTCACGCCAATGCGTGAGAGTGCGCTTATCCTGCGAAACAATCGGATGAAGCTCACCCTCGAACTTGTCGCCATGTTTTTCATTGAAGTCATCAAGCCATTTCTCTGCAATATCTTTCAAATATTGATCTCGCAGATAACTTCCTGCGAGGGCCGCTTGAATACTAGGACGCATATTCGGCTCATCGTACTTCTCAATCTTGAAATTGAGTGAGAAGTCCTTGCCGATGAGCTTAACGAAATGCTCAATTGTTTGAAGCGCAAGCACGATAGCGAGTACGCTCTTTAGGTGCTCGTCTTGGTAATACACGTCAATCTTGCCGGAATGTTGTTTGCAGTGAGCTATGAACTGCTCAACAATACTTTGGGCATTTTCTTGAATAATTGCGCCCAAGGTTTTCGACTTGATTTCACGAGAGCGATTGCCACTCAGTCTGAAAATCTTGGTTGTCGGTTTCGGTGACGTATCAACCGAAGCGGCATTAGTGGCAGGATTTTCAACTTGTGCGCAATACATTGTTTCATTCGCCCACTTGTCATTCAGTGATGCAAATTCGGGGTTGTTGGTCACATAGAGCATACCATTGATGTATGCGATGGGATAAACACCTTTAGCCGCATAAGGATTATCAAAGATAGTTACATCTTTAGTCCAGCCCTTGATGGCTTGCACCATTTGAATGATAGGAACATTCATTGGTGCATGGCTATTGGCGGCGATGCAGAAAGTGGGTTCAAGTCCACGACCTGCAAAGTTGTTTAGGTGCTGACCTCGCCAACTGTTTTCAGCATCACTATAGTTCCAAGTGGCGTAGTCGTTGCTGATAAACAAAATGGGTGCGATGGTTGCTTTTCTGAAAGCACGTTCCATCTCACGAATAGATAGCTCATGAGCGTTGGGGAACAGACCTTCAATTTCTTTAGGCAGTTTCTCAGCCGATTCTTCTTCTTCTTGAATCCACGCCAGTGCCAAATCAATGTCGATATATTTCATAAATCGCAAAGTGAACTTGTCAAGGATTACGTCCTTTGTGTTGCGACGCTTAGCTTCGAGCAACATTCGTTTTGCGATTTTCACGACCTCGGACATAATGACTACACTCGACAACTGATTGGCATAACCGGCACCACCGGGGTTGGTGTCGAACACGCAAAGATGGCCGTTAGGCATGATGGCAAAGTCCACCGCGCCGCGTTCTTTGCCAAGGTGTTCGACAAGAGCTTGTGTGAATACAATTCCAAGTGTGAACAGCAAGTTAGTTTCATCATCACGTTCCGAAATCCAACTGTTGCTTCCTTTGTGACGCAAACGGATTTCAGCGAAATCGGTTTGTATCAGGTCGCCGATGATGATGTTTCGTTTAATCTGAGTCGGGTCATTTGAAGCACCACATGCTCGGTGTTCACCGGCTTCCTTACCGCTGATAGCATAGTGATAACGCGGTCTTGAAGTGTCTTTAGGCAGTTTCGTATTCATGTCATTCGGCAGCCCGATTAACGGGTTCTCACGGTCTGCCGGCTCATCTTCGATAGCTGCACGACCGCAACGTTGGCAATAGCAGAAGCCGTAGCCTTTACCCTCGTTGTAGTAGAGAATCTTGGCATAGCCCGTGTCGCGGTTGCTTCTCACCGAGAACAAGTGCGGGTCTTTCGGTCCTGAAGTCCAGTCGTCGGTGTCGATAAGCTGTGCGCTGACATGCGTATAGACATTATTGTCAAGAATACGCGTTTTGTCCTCGTTGATGTCCGGCATAAATGCCGCAGGTTGAATGAGTGTCAATTCCACGTCGGCGTTCACCGGCCATTGAAGCAGATTGTCAAGTGCCGTTCTATCGTCTATCACGGTTTTATTTCGGTTGTGATAGATTTTCTTGAAGATACGTGAATCTTGGTATTGGCTTGAAGTCTGCACACCTCGCACGGTGTAAACCACGCCATCGACCACTACGGAGTTGCCCGGCGCATACTGCGCGATGGCTTCTCGCAGAGAATATGACGGGTTCGATGAACTTGATGTGTTCGTAAAGTCACGTTTTCCGCTCGGGTCAAGGTCTAATGATAGCACATTGACCGGCATATTGGCATTTGGCGAGAAGCGATGTGTTGCCCAATAGGTGATTAATCGCTCGTTTAATTCGTCAAAGTATTGCCATTTAAGTTTATTCCTGAATTTTGCATTTGTCGCGTCACGCAGGGCAAAAGCGTAGTCTTCAAGCTTGGTGCTCAATTCCGAGTAACAACGCTCGTTGTGCTTGGCAGCTTCTTGAACAACATAGTTCAGCTGCCCCTCAAAAATAGTGCCGTCCAACAGTGCCGTCAGGTCGCGACGCAAGTTGTCGCTTAACGGCTCTGCGCATTTTTGGTTGAACAGCTCATACATGGTGCCTTGCGGGTCACCCAATTTTTGGTCAGGGCTGACTGTAGCATTGTTTTGGTCAATGATTTCCTTGAAACCGTTGGGAGACACCTCGATGCGGAATGGCGTGAAGTAGTCCACAACCTTTTGGTTGAGGCTGCCGCCATGTGCGCCGTCGGTGAACACACCGAAGGCACGCACCAAGAAGGAGTTGACATGGCGTTGCACGACTTGCGGACTTTTCAGATCGACCGACGGCACTTCGACGGGTCGGCTGATGATAGTCGGGATTGGGTCGAAGAGTGTGCGCAGCCCTATTGCGTCCGAGCCGCAAAGGGTGATACAAACGCTTCTTACCTTATTGTTACGTCCGCTGCGTCCGGCACGTTGCTTGTAATTCGACGGCATGGGAGGTACGGAACTCAACATCACGACTTCGAGGTTGCCGAGGTCAACACCCATCTCCATCGTTGTCGAGCAAGCAAGAATGTTAATTAAGTGTTTCTTGAAATGTTCTTGCAGTTGTCGGGCAATCGCCTTATCCACCTGTGCGGTGTGTTCCGCTTGAATGAATAGCTTGGGAATAAGGTGTATGGAATACAAGCGGTCGGCAAATACGCCGTCGTTGCCCCACAGGTTATGCTCGTAGAGCAACTTGCGGTTCTCTTTAGCCCACGTTTCAAGTTTTTCGGGCGTTGGCTCGCCCTTTTCCGAGCCTTGATAATAAGGATATGGCATCCAAGTCTCATACAGGCTTTCGTCCAAATCCACCGGAATACCGGCCGCAAGGTAGGGCGAGAAATGCTTGAAGTTGTTCTCGATGGGGCGCAGACTGAATGTGTGACGCTCGCTACTGTCGGTAGTTGTGTCGCACAGATACACATTCTCGTAGAGCTTGAAGCTGATGTTGGTGAGGTTCATACGAAGCACCTCTCCTCTCTCGGGGATGTGACGTGCTTCGTCTTCATCGTAGTTTGTCGCTATCTCCAATATTCTGTTGTCGGGAGCAATGGCGGCTTCCCACAGGGCATCAACTACATTGCTGATAGCGTCAAAGTAGTTGTCGTAAGCATCGCCTATATTCATTGTGTGGTCATCACGCACAATGAGTTGGCACAAGTAGCGAGCCACACGCGACTGCGTGAGTTTGCCTTTCTCAATCACCGGTTTGCGAGCAGGACGGCGGCGCGGACGCTCGGTAGCGAAACGCTGGCACTTGAAGATGTCGATGGGATCTGTTTCATTGATGCGCAAGAAGAAGGATTGGTTACTCCTTATATTATAATCTATGAACACTTGAATGAGGTTGCGCCAATCACTCAGTGTGATTCGGTTCTCCTCATGCTCCATCAGTTCGTTGTATTGCTCTACGGCTTTCGGCAACTCCTTGATGTTCAAAAGTTGCGGATAGCAGGTTTGGAACAAGCCCATCGTCTCGAACGAAGCCGCCGAAGTGAGGTGCTTCGCCAGATACATCATCATGATACTCTGAACGTATCGGTTGATGATGATGTTGGGAATGGTGCCGTCGTCGTTCAACTCATCGCTGTCGCTCGACCGCTTGATGAATTGCGAGCAGAATGTCTTGCAATGGCGGTCGTTCTTCAGCAGTTCGGCAATCTCCATCCATGAGATATTGTCACGCAATTTGGCTTTCTCTTTCTTGCGTTGACGGAACAGCACCTCATACTCATCGGAATCATCGTCGAATTGGCGCATTCGTTGCGTCAAATCATCGACTATCTTCTTTTGCTTCTCCGCTTCGGCATGACGGCGGCACAATTCGGTGTATATGGTGCTATAAAGCCACATTCTCTCTTGCTCAAGGTTCTGCTTGAGCGTGGCTCTTGCAGCAGCTTGGCGACTATCGACAAAGCTGATGAATTGCTGTCCGTCGTGCAGCATGAGCGAGCCATCTTCGGGCTGTTCGGCTTTGTCGAGTTGGTCAAGAACCGATGGGGCGAGCAGTCGGGAAATGAAGTCTGCCGAGAGGCGGAACTTCATCAGACGAGTGTCTTCCAGGTTGGCAGATGCGTCGTTCTCGATGTCTTTCTCATTGGTGCGTGCGCGTGACTGCTTGCTGTTGCAATAGGGGCAACGGCACTGGGTGTTGCCCACCACGTGCCACTCGCCGGGCTTGATTTCTCCGGGTTGAACTTGAATGAGACGGTCGCCATCGACTTTGAACTTCACATTGTTGTCACCTCTCATGTTGGCTTGGTTCGACAACGCGAAGATCATATATTCGCTGCCGGCTTTTTCCTCATCGGGGTCGGGCAAGTCAAACATATCGCTGTCATCGGCAGCGAGCGCACGGTATTTCCAGTCGTTGGCATCGACCATGCCCACGGCGACATATTCACCGCAGTTCTTGCAGCGGCTCAATTCGAGCAAAGGCACTTCGCTGCCGTCGTTGGGCGTTTGCGTATAGATGCGGAATGAGCCGTCGCTATGCTCGGTGAGGCGTACAAACAAGCCGTTGTTAGGCACACGATAGAAATAGTGCACCTTTAATTTCATGTCGGGGGCTTTCTTCCCTGCGGCACGATAGCGTTGTTCCTCACGCTCGCACATTTCGTCGAGCAGTTGTAGTCGCTCGGTGATGTCTGGGGCTTCGGGGAACAATTTATTCAGTTCCACGAAGTCGTTATTGAAGATGGTTTTCCAGCGTTGCTCGTCTTCGCCTTTCGGAATATTGCCCTCGCCAATGCGCTTTCCACCGATGACCTCAACTTGCTTGGTGTCGATGCCGGCGATACCGGCGATAAACCTGCGGAGTTTCTTTTCTTCCTCTTTGGCTTTTTGGGGGTCATCAGTATTGCCGAATGTGGCCGATGACGTGGCGAAGCGCACGTCGGCTGCGTTCACATTGAAGGCAAGCAACACTCTGCGCAGCAGCAGTGCCAACTCGGCGGCACCCGCACCGGTGTAGGTGTGGGTCTCGTCGATGGCCACCCAGCGCAAACTTCTCTTTTTAGGCTCGATGAGCGAAGCATCAGAGCCGCGAAGCAGAATATATTCGAGCATCGTGGGGTTAGTGAGCAGGATGTCGGGTGGATTTTGCCGCACCTGCCTACGGGTGTAAAGCATTTTCCCGAAGCGGTATTTCGTCTCGCCGTTCTCCACATATTCGCCACGCAGTTGCTTGATGCGTGCGCGGAGGCGGTTCGCCTCTTTGGAGTGGTCGTCCTCTTTCGGCTCGTTTTCTGGAAGGTCACCATTATACACCGTATAGGTGAGGTTGGTGCCTTCGAGCAGTTGCTCCAGTCGCTCTTTCTGGTCTTCCATCAGGGCATTGAGCGGATAGAGGAAGATGGCTTTGATGGAACGGCTTTGCTCTGCTACATTCGTTCCCTGACGCAACAAGTCATGCACCAGCGGCAGCATGAAGCACTCGGTTTTACCCGAGCCAGTGCCGGTGGTCACGCAGATTGACTTGGGCTTCTGCTCGCCCTTGATTTCAACGGTGCGGTTGAGCAGGTTATCCCACGAGAGATACTGATGCTCATAGGGGGCATAATACTTGCCCTTTGGCAGGGTCTTTTGCCAAAGGTCGCCCACGATGGCTTCGGCTTCTTTAGCCGCGACGCTGTGGACGGGCAAGTAGCTGTTCATACACTGCACCACAGGCTCGGCGTTGTGAGGAGCGAACAGGTCGCCAATCACCTTGCGCAGCTGCCTGATATAGGAGGCTTGGCTGTCGTTGGTTGATTCTCCGCACCACATCGAGAGCATAGTCTTCTCGACAGCGATGCGATTATTTTTATATAGCTCGGCAAAGTTCATATCGTTATCTTAATTCACAATGCACAATTAATAATTTTATTGAAATCAAAATCAAATTCTTCGGCAAACCGCAGCAAGCCGTCAAGGTCTTGCTCGGTGAGCGTGCCGCCACGCAACTCCATCAGCGGGCGGTATAGTTTATCCGCATATTCGGATTTGTCCATATTTCGCAGGGGCATGAATTGGAAGAAATACACCTCGTGGGCGACGCCTTGCAGGAAACAGTCAAACTCCGAAATGTAGTCCATTTCGTCAGCCCATGTGTCATCGTCATTGATTATGGGAAAACGGCATGTCAATGTCGCCGCGTCTTGCAGGTCGTGGAAGATGATTCCCCAGCGTTCGCGAGCCTCGGCATTGTCATGGGCAACCGCTTTGGGTGCTGTGCCCTCGGCATAGTTCCAGAAACAGAACCGCTCGTTCTCGGCTGCCTCGACGCCTTTGGGATTGCCGAAGATGACAAACAGGTAGTCGGGAGCGTCGTTGTCGAGTGCCGTGGCCGGGTATCTCATATTATTCTCCCAAGCCGCCAGTGCCGCCATGCCGGCATTGGGGTTGCCGGAGATGTTGATAAACGGCTCGGCAAACACGGTGGCGAGATTGTCGCAGTCATAGCGTCGGTAACCTTGACGGCTGAAATCGGCAATCGCCACCCGGCGTTTGAAGATGTAAGGCAGGTTCAGCTGCTCACCGTCTTGCAGGTAGCAGGTGATGTTCCGGTCAAGGTACACCTCTTTGATGAGCGTGGGGCGGTAAACTTTCACCTCGGCATTGCAGATGTTCAATGCGATGGCGGGTGATAATGGATTGAAGTCCATCGGAATGTTGTCGCGCACCACTTGCTCCGACGCATTTCCGTCCTCGCCGATGGTGGCATAACGGATAGTGCAGTTGTCGAAGTCACGCACGATGGGGCTTTCTCCGGCGAGGCGTGGCAGCAAGCAAGCCTCAAACGGCATTTGCCGTCCTTTCACGGTGAGGCGCAGCGTGACTTTGCCGTATGGCGGTCGGTTGTCGGCCGTCCATTCGGCGTAGTACGCTCCCTGCTTATATTCTATCAGCTCAATCTCGGTCTCGTCGTCAGGTTGAGCGTCGGTGATGTCATCTTTGGTTGCGAAGTGGCGAGCCACCACATCCTCGCTGCCGAAGATGAGCGGCAGCAGTTCCTCGTCGCCATAGCGGTCGGTGTAGTTCACATAACCGCCGTTCTCATACTGAATGGTGTCGAGATAGAGCCGTGTGGCGATGCGGTCGTAGCCCTGGCGGTTGTAGAGCGTAATTTCCTCGTCGCCGCGCATGAGGGTGGCTTTGTCGTAGATGATATACCAGCCCCACGGCTCGCTCTTGCCGTGCCTCTTGGAGCGGAATGGCTTGTGCTGCACCGCTTCGCTTGTGTTGTCGAGCTGCAAGTGCCAGACGGGGCTGAACAGCACGGCGGTATCACGCTGTGTGTTCTGCGCGCTTGTCCAGCGGTCAATGTTGTTTGGCTCGCGCCACAGTTGGAGCAGGTCGGGGGCTTTCTCACGCTGCAACTCATATTCCTTGTCGTTGTTGTCACGAGCCACGACAAGGATGGTGTCGAATGGCTGTGTCGGCACATCGTTGCAGATGGCGCAGCGTTCCACGTTCACAGCCAAGAAGCCGGTCTCCTCGTCGCCGGTGTTGGTGAACACCACGGGGGCATCGTTCCAGTACACGTCGCCCACGATGTCGTTGCCTTGCAGGAAGCGCACACCTACTTTGAGCGATTTGAGTGCTTGCGGATTCTTGATGCCCCACAGCACCATGCGGTCGAAGCGCAGGTACTGGTGTAAGCCGCCACGCACTTCCTCGGGGCGTAGCCACAGGCGAAGGGCTCGCGTCATGGTGGCAATGCCGGGTGTGTTGGTGATGACCCACTCGAAGCGGAACTTGTCGTGCATCACCTCGTCGTTGGCGGTCTTCATCGCCGTGACGAAGCGGTTGACTTCACTCACAGGATCGGCCAAGTCTTCGGCATTGAACGGCAGGTTGCCGTTCAGGATCTCCTGCATATAGTGGTGCAAGCTGTGTCGCCGCTGAATACTGTCACGGAAACTCACGGCTCGCGAAGCGTCTTCGAGGTTCTCAAGGGTGTAGTCCTCGTGGTGATAGATGCGGCACAAGGCTTTGAGGAAGCGCAGCCGGTCGTTGCGCCCTAATTCATGGCGAATAGCGAGACCTCCCAGCACGTATGCCGAGTAGAGCCATCGGCGATTGCCGCCCTCGTCGCTATATACGAGTTTTTTCCAGGCGTAGCCCGATGTTTTCCAAGCCGTTTCAAGCTTGATGTCGGGGCGAGCGTCGAGCAGCGGACACGTGTTGCCGCTGCGGTAACAGCGCTTGTACCACTCGGCGAGATAGACGAGCAGGGCCTGCGCCCACGGCTGTTCGCTATGCAGCCGGGCGGTGCTTTGGGCGGTGACTGCCGCTTCAAGTTCGGCAAACTCGCTTGCACTCAACTTTAGTTGCCATACCCACGGGGTGCCAACATCAAGTGTTGCTATTCTATTTATTAGCTCGCTCATGGCTCATCCTCCATCTTTACTTTTATCTCCCATGTCGGACCTTGATAACAGGCGCGCAATTCTTTCAGGGTCATGGTGCCGTTCTCGCCACGGTGAATCATCGAGTGGCAGTTGCTGCACAGCGGCACAAGGTCGGTGAGTGGGTTTACCTCATGCTCACCGTCGTAGGTGGAGATGGGCTTCAGGTGATGCACCTCGATAAAGCGTGTTCCGGCTTCGCCGTACAATGCCTCGAAGTCCATGCCGCAGCACTGGCACTGGTAGCCATAGTGGGCGAGGCACGCTTTGCGCAGCTCCGGGTTGCGCCATGCTCGCTCCGTTTCAATATGTTTCTTTGTGCCCTCGGTCAGCTCTCGGGGCTGTGGCTCGGGTGGTGGTATGGTTTTCGCCTTTTTCTTGGCAGGAAATTTCTCTTGGAAGTATTTAGTCTGCAAGAAAGCGGCATACATCTTCAATGCTTGTGAGAGATGGCTGCCACTGGCGGTATTTATTTCGCGCAGGGCCGGGTCGGTCTGCACGCGTGAGCGAGCATCTTCAAGTGCACGGCGGTCGCGGAGCGAGTACACCTCGCCGCATTGCACACCGAAGTAGATGCGCAGCACCTGCGGCAACTGCTTCTCGGCATACTCCATCAAGCCGTCAATGTCGGCGGTGTGGGTCTTCTCCAAGAACTCCCGAAACCTCGGCCGCAGGTTCTCTGCCGTGTATTTCTTCTCGCTGTTGGTCATTGGTCAGTCTTCTTGTTCGTAATAATAAGAATAGTCGATGCCTTTCATGAAGATTTCGCGGTCGTCAATCTTGTCGGTCATCGCTTGCTTTAGCAGTGCTCGTATGCGGTCGCTGTTGGTATGGCTCTCAATCATTGCGTCGAGGTAATCGCGCTTGTCAATCATACTCCAATCAACGCACAGTCCAAGTCGTTTCTTGAAGATGAGGTCGAGCCAAATGCGCGTGCTGCGGCCGTTGCCCTCCATGAAAGGGTGCGCCACATTCATTTCAACATATTTGTCAACAATCTCGTCAAAGTTGGTTTCGGGCATCCGCTCGATAGTGGCGAGGTTTTGATGCAAATATTCCGCAAGGCAGAAGATGGTATTGCCTTTGGAAATTGTCTTGGTGCGTATCTTTCCTGCAAAATCATACAGCCCTCCGAAGATATAGGCATGAATCTGTTGCAGTGCCTTTACCGTGCCAACATCGCGGTCGGCAACGAGGTTGCTCTCGATGAAAGTATAGGCTTTCTTCTTGCTCTGTCCGTCGATGGTGTTGTCGCTATAGGTGAACCAGTCGAGGAAATGGTCGGCCTTCTTGCTTGGAATGGCCCTGACAAGAGAGGTAATGTATTCAGAAGGAACGCAATCGGTGGCATATCGCTTGCCATCGGCGGCACGCAGTTTCAGTTGACTACAAACTGTAGTCAACTCGCTGCCGCTCTTGCGCAGTCGTGTTTTGAGCACGCTCCAATATTTGCGCGGATTAGGACTGTCGGTAATAGCCGCCACGATGTCAACAATCGAAAAGAACCATCGACCGCTTTCCTCGTCCCACACAGCACGCACCTTGCGGTTGTTGTAGAATCGGATGGATATTTTTTGCTGCTCTGACATATATTTCTTCTCCTCGTTCGACATTTTATTTCTTGATTATTGTATCTGCTTTCTTGTTATCTATTGTGGCTTTTTCGCTACTTATAACGGTTTTTTCTATTTTACTGGCGTGACTCACCTTATCATGAGAGCAACTGCATTTTGGAGCGAGAATGCCTAATATGCCTATTATTGCAGTAACAGCTATTGCCCACCATGTCTGTTGATAGGTTTTCCTGAAACGCTTATCTTCTTTCGTTTTGAATCCGGTATCAACAAAATCAACCAATATTTGTGTCGGGTGATAGGTTGAATTGATAAGCCTATACAAAATTTTGCCCACATTGGAAACTTCTTCAACCAAAGTTGGGCGATGAACGGCATAAACATTGAATGGCTTTCCATCGGGAGTATTGATTTGAAGTGAACCCGAACCGTGTTCAATCTTTATTTCACCTTGCTTTTCAAGAAATTTGATGTTTGGGAAATCGCCCTCAATTTTGTACTTTTCTTTATTGTAAAGAAAGTTTTCGTTTGTAAGATTGGCGCTAAACACTCCTATGTAGTGGTTGTGTTCCAAATACTGAATAAGAACAATAAAATCAAATATTTGGTTTCTAACTGTTCCCCATTCAAGCTGTTTGTTAAAAGCAACTTGGAGTTTAGTGAAGTCCTTATCCCAGCCTATGGCATATACATCACAGAACTCAAACAAAAGTTCTATTAAGCATCTATCTTGTAAATGCTCATTGTGAGCCATACGATTTAGTATGGACTTTTCAAATTCATTAAACTCCCTCATGAATTATTCCATTGATTTAATGTTGGTTTCTATAAACTCCTGCTCAAACATATCAAGACCATATTTCATGTACAACTGTCGGTCGATTTCTGATATTGATTGAGACCAATCAATATCAGAAATCGACGTAAAATCTTGCATCGGCACATTAAGCCACGTTTCTTTCGGATTATCTTGGGTGACTTTTAATGTGCCAAGCAGAGTACGACAGAATTTTGTTTTTACATATTTAAGCACAGCCTCCGCTTCTTCTTGAGTATCAAAATTACCGATACTTAAGAAAGTTAATGTATGCCCGATTACGGGCTGCCCGATTACGGGCTGCCCGATTACGGGCGTAGATAACACCTCACCTATAGCTCCTGTTCCATTAGCTTTTGGAACAAGAACTTTATATGAGTCTATATTATCGGGGCATTTCACATATTTACGTTTTATCCAAAGGTAAACTCTTTCATTAGATAGTTTACCGTATATGCAAATGTAATCTTCGCCATCCTTCGGTTTATTCTCGTGGAATATTTCGGGATATAGCTCAAATGCAGATGACCCCAAATCATATCTATGTCCCTTGCTATGTCTACCCTCAATAATTGGATTCTCAGTATATGCCTCTTCGGTAAGTTTATATAAATCACGAGGATAAACAAGTTCTGCAAAACTTTTGAAATTATTTTCTTGAACTTTCTTCAAGATTTGTCTCAATTCTTCAAAAGCGGAGAAAGAACCAATTGGACCAATTTCCGATTGATTGTTCCAAAATGTTATGGCAATACCGCCTTTAACATCAACAGACGGAAATACTTCAATACTATTTGCCCAGTAGTTGGCTACAACAAAGTGGGGACTTGAAGTAATTCTTTGATTCCACTCTTTAGGAGTCTTCCCGGCGTTAAAAAGGAAACGAGCGGGGTGAATCATTGTTCCATAAATAGAAAGTTGGTTTGCAACGTCTATGAAATAATGGTATATAGGATTAGAACCATTGCCATTTCCTTCATTGACTTCTTGATATGGTGGATTTCCCACTACCGCGTCGAAATCTATCATAGTTTTATTCGTTGTGCCATCCCAATACCCTTTTGATTTGATTGATATAACCAAACCTTTTTGGTCATCTTTGGCACGTTCTATTAGTTTATCTGCTTTAATGTTTAGTTTCTTACTTGGCTCACGGAAGCCCATCAGGGTGCGCTGGGTGATGCGAGCAGCCATCGGGGTGTTGCAAATCACGTAGATGTTTTTGCCCACCACGTCGTCCCACGCGGCTTGCTCCTCGCCGACCGAGAGGTTGTCGATGGGGTTGTCGAGCAAGCCCACCTCCTCGTAATACTTCAACAGGCGGCGATACATGGTGTAGGTGACGTAGAGCGGATAAAGCCCGGTCTTGGAGTTGATTTCCAGCACGCGTGAAGCGATGCCGTCGCCCTCGGCAATCTTGTGGAACACGTTCTCAGTCACTTCACCACGGTCAACAAAGCGAGGCTCGGTTGTATCAACAATTTCAACGACATTGCCGTCTTCATCGTAAACGGCTTGTTGGTTATTGCCGTCAAACTTCTCGTTGAAGAAGCAGTAGCCGCCGAGGGTGTTGCTCAGGTGCATATTCACAACTCGCCATGGGGTAAGCACCGTCTCCTTGTCTGGATTGTGGAAGGTGCTGAATATCCATGCTATGCGCTTGATACGGTCATCGATGTGCATCGAGTCGGCCTCACGGGCAAGGGCACGGATGCGCTTGCCGGCAGCGGTGAACACCGCAGGGTTGTAGCACTTCTTGAACTGGTTGAACTTCGCCTTGGTCACGCCACGCGGCATGAACTCCTCCCACGAGGCGGGATCGACCAGCGAGGTGAAGTTGTCGATGGTGATGCCTGTTTCCTCATCATCGAGCTTGGCTCCATAGATGAGCAGAGGAATACGCAGGGAGATACCGCGCAAGATGGTGATGCGTTTGTCGCGCTCGTCACGTTTTTTCTTCTTTTCCTCACGCTCTCGCTCCAGTTCGGCACGTTCCTCCGGCGTAAGTTCCGCTTCGGCTTCCTTGCCTTTTTTGCGAGCCTCACGCATTTTTTTGCGAATTTCGGCACGCTTTTCTTCCAGTTTCTGCCGCTGCTCGGGTGTGAGGTTGTCGAGGTTCAATGCCGAAGCCTTTTTGGGCCTCTCCATGTTGGTGGTTTTGGCAATCTCATCGCCCAGCTCATTCAACTCTTTCAGTTCATCGCCGGCTATTTCAAGCAGCGCGTCCACATCATAGAGGCTGGTGTCGTTGAAACCGTTGCGCACCACGCGGTCGACATAGACCTGTTGCAAGCGACCGAACAAGTGTTCCGCGTCATATTCCACCATCTTGCCGCCGGCAAGGGAAATGACGTTGCAATATTGCAGGAACTCGTCCATGTTGATGATGTCCTGCTGCTTGTCGGTCGTGGTTGCGCTGCGCTTCTCTTTCTGGGTAAGCGAAGCGAACTTGGCGGTCTCGGCGATGGCATTAAGGGTGCGTTCGGGAGCGAAGTCAAAGACGTAGCACTCGGTCTTCATCTTGCCCTCGCTGTTGATGTATGGCGACTGCACACGGAAGATGGTCTGCATATAAGTGGCCGCCGAAGTGGTGTCGCTGCCTTTCATGTAGAATACGGCAGTCCAGGGTGGCACGGTAACACCTGTGGTCAATCGACCGCAGGAGATGGTGATGGTGCTGGTGCGCTCGGGGGCTGAACTCGGGTTTTCCTTGTCATAACCAATGGTACTCAGCACAGCGTCGAGCGCATTGGAGCGCGTCTCGTCGTTATCACCCTCTCCGGCGACATTGACAACCTTGAAACGCTTGAAAATGCGGTGCTGCATGAGCAACGCTTTCATGGCTTTGGCTTCCTTAACGCCCGGCACTACCCAAAGGGTGTGACGGAAGCTGCGGCGGAACTCGTCGGTCGAATAGGGATAATTGTTGTCATCGTCTTTCTCGCAAAGCAAGTCAAGGAACGCAATCACGTCTTCCTCATGCACGAAGCGACCAACATGGTCGGGCGATGGCAACTCGGCGAGGTCGGCTTTCTTGTTACCCGTCCAAACACGGAAAAACTCCGTGAACTTGAACGTCTGTCCCTCATCGACGTAGCCGCTAACGAGTTTGCCGAGGTCGTAGGTATAGATATTCATGCGTGGCAACACGGCGTAGGGGTTGAACTCGCCCGGGTGCTTCGTTTCCCACTCACGCTTGGCACGTTGTTCTTTGGTGTAGTCCCAAGTGTAAATCTCCTTATCCTCGAAGTCCTCGTAAAGGTTGAATGGCGTGCCCGACAAGTGGAGCAATTTGGTCCGCTCTTTGGTGAGCCACTGGTCAATCACACGCTTGCCGAGCGACGTGCGCGTGCCCTCGTGCGCCTCGTCAACCACAACCAAGTCCCAATTGGTTTTGAGAATGTCCTGCTTCAGCTGCTCGTCATTGTCGCCGCCGACGAGAGTTGAGCGACGCAGGTACTGCATCGACACGAAGAACACGAGGCGACATTTGCCGTCGGTCACGCGACGGTTAAGGCTGTAGAAGTCACCGTCTGACTCGTCATCGGTGCGAGTGGCATAGCGATAGTCGGTGCCACCGAAGATTTTCTCGAAATCTTCGTGCCAGCCTTTGTCCACCACCGGGCGGTGGGTGACGATGAGCGTGCGCTTCACGCCCATGCGGCGAGCCAACTCCAGAGCGCAAAGTGTCTTGCCGAAGCGCATCTTGGCGTTCCACAGGAACTGCCGGAAAGCGTCGCGAGGCGTGTACACTTTGTCCTCACCGCGCCCGGTCGCCATGCAGAAGTGCTTTAGGGCGAGGTCGATTGCCTCCTTTTGTTCGGGGCGGAACTCAATCGGCTCGCCAAACAGCGTGTCCGATTGGGGTTTGCCTTGATATTCACCAAACGTTTTATATGTTTCCATACTTCCGTTTTATTTTTTTACCTTGTTACTGTTCTCATTAACCACGTCGATGAACTTTTGTTGACGTGTGCCTCGGTCTTTGAAGCTTTGATTGTCAAGATTGTCACGGTGGATGTCAATCTTGCCGATAAAGTCCTTGACGCGGCACAGCCGCTCATGAATAGGCACATTATCGGGGTTCAACGATGCAAGCAAGTCCTCGTCGGGGAACAAACTATGACTTTGCTCGTCCTTGATGGCCTTAATCTCGGCATCGGTTTTCTCGGTAGGCTCATAGCCCGGTAAGCCGTACTTCAAGCCGTCCATCTGCCACAAGTTCCACGAAATGATATAGGCTGCGCCTTTCATTTCACCCTCGCCAAGCAGTTTGCCGAATTTGTCGAAATAGAATTCCATAAAGGTGACAAACAACGCCTCGCGGGCGAGGAGCAGGTTGTCGCCTTGCCACTCGAAGCCGTAGGTGGCACGCAGGGCAATTTTTGCCCACAGCAG
>CALDIG010000284.1 GCA_937904375.1 uncultured Prevotellaceae bacterium | reverse complement strand
AGCCAAATGTGGCACGTTTACCGCCTCAGTGAGAACACCAAGAGCGATGAATTTTGGTTCAGCGAGAGCAAGCCGTTAAGTGCTTTACGTTACGCATTTTTGTTGCGCAAGCGCAGCGGTGCAATTATCCCGAAGTCTATCTATAACAAGCTCATGGAAGCCGTGAGCGCAAGCAAGGCACAAGCCGAAGCCGAGAGCGCACCGCAGGAGAGCGAGAGCGCAGCACCCGAAGCCGAGCAAGCACAAGAGCCGAGCGCACTTGAGCAGTTCAAGGCGATGAAAGCCAAGCACCCCGACACATTATTACTTTTCCGCAAGGGTGATTTCTATGTGTCCTATTACGCTGACGCTATCACATTGAGCGAAGTTTTAGGCATCACCCAGTTAGGTCGCAGCGGTTCAGAGCAAGCCATGTTTCCCGCCCATGCGCTTGACACTTACCTGCCTATGTTAGTGAGAGCCGGCAAGCGTGTGGCGATTTGCGATGACATCACCAAGAGCGAGAGCAAATAACAAGAAGTCTAACAAGGTGGGCATTTAATTCGGCTATCGCCGAGGAGTAAAGAGTAAGGAGTAAAGAATTTCATTACACTCTACACATTACACCTTACACCTTACACACGGAGCGAAGCGGAGTTAAATTGCCCACCATAATACCCCCGAACTATGAAAGTTTTTGAGAAAATGACAAGGCGAGATTTAGAGAAGTTACACGGACATTTAGCCGAGGCAAATTTGCTCATGGCTAAATATCGCCAAGAGGACACAACAATGTTGGAGTTTGCCGCAGTCTGCAAGCCGTTTGCCGATTGTCTGCATTTGGAGTTCACCGCTTTTGCCGCTATCGTAGAGCGCACCAAGAAAGGAGAGGTTTACAATGGCTAACAAGAGAGTAGAGGAAATTTGCTATTACTGCAAATTTGCAGCCGCTTGCGGTTGGCACTTGTGGCACTGCACCAAGCACGATGAGCAAGTAAGCGAGCAAAGCACCTGCCCCGATTGGGAGGAAGATTGAAAAGAATGTTTAACAAGGTGGGCGAGCGAAAGCCGCCCACCACAATTCAACCGAGACGATGAAAGCGACACCCAAGCAAATTGCCCTGCTGAAGAAGCTGCACCCCGTTTACTGCAATGTGGACTTGCAGCCCCTCGACATCAAGCACGCATCGAAGTTGATTAGCACGCTAATCGACATAAAGCGCAATCCGTGGAACACCAAGCTGCAAATGCACTTGTCGGACGTGTTCTATGATTTGGAGGAGGAAGTTTTTGGCGAATACGTTACCCCCGACACTTATTGGTGGGGAGGTTAGCACCGCCCGCCACACCGAGAGCGAGCCACCTGCAAAGGTGGCTTTGCTCGTTATGGCGGAACGCGACAACGAGCCGTGAGGTCACAAGGACACCCACGGCTTTTGGCTACGCCGAATTGGCTCACGCTCGGCATAGAAACCAAACGAGTTTGGTTCTCTGCTCTCGCTCAATCGCCAAATTGTTGTCTTTTGCCGTCCGATAGCGTGAGAGTACCTTTGCAACAAACAACAGCAACCACTATGGCAGTAACATTAGTAACCGAATTGCAGGACTTGATGTTCTCATCGCAGATTCCCGACATCGTTATTTCGCTCGGCGATGACAACGAGGCGGAAGTGTGCATCGACACCAGGGACTACAACATATTCTCCGCTTCACATTTTCCTTACGGCAGATCAATCACCGTTCACGATGTCCGCTCCGTGATTGAGTATTACCTGCGCGACCGGAACCTCACCCTTGACAGGTTCATTCTGTCGGTGAAACACAACGGAACGACTACATCGCTCCGTGAGTTTCAGGTAATCTACATGGAGCAGCACTTCACCGGCGACACCGCCGAGTTCCTGCGGAACAACTTCCTCACCACACAGTCCGCCAAGCTCACCTCACGGCTGGCAACCGAATACCTGTATTTCTTTGCCGCCAACGGTGAGGACGTGATGATACGCCACGAACTGGTGGTGAGTTATGACGGCGCAGAGCCGCGCCTTGAAGTGCGCAAGGAGTTCCGTGGCTCGTACAACCGCGACCGCATCGAGCGGATTGAAGTCACCTACGAGTCCATGATGGGCTGGGTGACCGATGGCTACGACCACACCCCCGACCGCGTGAGGCTGTTAGCATACAGCCTGCACGCAGGGCAACGTGCCTTCACATTCTATGTGCAGGACAACGAGCCCCCAGTGGCGTTATACTTCCGCAATGCCTTCAACTGCTATGAGTTGTGCGCACTGCACGCCGTCACCACGCACAAACCCAAAGTGGACCGCTCAATCGCGGTCACCAATCGCATCTCGACATTTTACAACCAGCAGAACGAGAAAGAGTATGAGGTGGAAACCTCCGGCTTGACGATGGAGCAAGCCCGATGGATCGAGCAGCTGTTCTACTCCCACGACGTGCGCTTGGCAACCAAACGCACCGACTTCGAGGAAGAATACAGTCAGAACTACAATCCGCAATATATGCCGATTGTGTTGATTACGGACTTCACCTGCGAAATCCACGACCGCGACGGCGAACTCAACACGGTTAAGTTCACCTACCAATACAGCGACCGCCGACCGCTCCTGCCCACGGAATACCTTTCCGTGGATCACGAGCGCATATTTACCGAACCCTATAACCCCAGTTACGGCTAAAGCCGTGGTGTATGGTGTAAAGTGTATGGTGTATAGACCACCTCGCTCGCAATCAACGACTATAACCCACGCCAAAGGCGTATTAAGATGGCACAAAGCATACATATCTCAACGCTCCGCAAGATGCTGAAAGCCGGTGACCCCATCGACTTGAAACTGTGGACGAAAAGCGGAGAAATCCAAGAGTGGCGCAACTGCGTGCCACTCCGTTACAATTTCTACAAGGGAACACGCCAAATCAAGCTACTTAACAGTGGTCAGATTAGGCAAGTCCGTGACGTGTGCATCTTCGAGGTCAACGGACTTGAGGTGTTCCTTTCGCTCATTTGTTTAATCCTTTCAATCCCCATCGTATAATGGACGAACTCAATTTCAATTCAGTAGAGACCATTCCCTCGCTGAACGCCTCGGCGGCGTTTCAAGTGGATTCGGGAAAGGTGTTCAAGGAGGACTGCGACATCGTGCCTACCGTCATCGACAAGTCGCTGTCCTATATGCCGTGGGGCGGCGACAACATGATGCCCTA
>CALDIG010000283.1 GCA_937904375.1 uncultured Prevotellaceae bacterium | reverse complement strand
GGAAAGGAAACGAAAGTAGGTCAGAAAACTTTCGTTTCCCGACCTACTCGATTTTGCAACAGCCTCAATAACATCATCAATCGATAGTGTTGCTCTGTAATGTGCGGCATCAGAAGGTGTGCTCAGACACATTGTGCCGGAGCACAGCCGGTGGTTCTCAATCACCGGCGTTTTTAGGGGTTGCCACTGCTCGGCGGCGGTAGCGCGCTGCTCGATGCGGAACGTGGCGGTCTTGCCTGGTGCTATCAGGTTCTCGCCGAGAACGCTGGTTATCGCTCCCATAGTGGGGCGGAGGTTCAGCTCCACGCATGGATTGACACCTAGTGTGTTATTTAGAGATTGTGCATTGCTGTGAGATTGTGCATTATGCATTATGCATTGTGCATTATTATGAGATTGTGCATTAAATAAGAGCATATCCACTCCGAGCCATCCTTCATAGTGTGGCGCTACCATCTCGTCAACAACCTGTGTCAAGGCATTTTCCACCCTGTCAAACTTGGGATATAGTGCTGTGATTCGGCTTTTTAATCCGTTTTTTGACGCTACTACGCCATGGTCATACTGGCTGTGGCTGTCGGTGGCAAAAATAGAGTAGCCTTTGAGAGCGGTCTTGCCATTCTCGCAGTAAAACTCCACGGCGAAATCCATTTTCTTGTCTAACGCCTGCTCGCAGAGTAGTGACCCCTGTCGCTTCAGGGCACCCCGGCACCACTGATCGAAATCGGGAGTATAGCCATCAATAGTGTGATAGATGCCTCGGCCGCTGCTTGACCATGGAGTCTTGATGAAGCAGCTGGGGTGCTGTTTCACGAAGTGGAGAATATCATCTTCTACTGCCAGTTCCACAGGAGAGGGGCATAGCTGCTCGCCCAGCAACTCCTTTAGACGCAGGTGTATAAGCACCGACACACGGCGGTGTGAGAGTCCGCGCAGATGGGTGATCTCATCATTGCTCGGCAGGTTGGCGCTGTTTGCACCCCACTTTATAAGACGCCTGCGCAAGTCGAGACACCACCCCCACGGCATGATGCGGTAATCGGTGAGCCGCCGCAGCTCGGCGCGCTTAACGGCGTGAACGTCAAGACCGAAGGTGGTGTTCAAATGCTCCAGCCACTCGGCATCGCGGTCGCTGTCGGTAATCAGCAGCGAGCCAGGGTCGGCAAGAAAGGCGGGCAACACGGCGAGGTCGTGAGCCATCTGCAGGGCAAAAGGTGGCGCCACATAGTTGATGCCGCCTTTTGCCAACGCTAAATCGTTCTGAGGGTTAAAAAGATAAATGTTCTTCATTCAGCATTATGCATTCAGCATTATGCATTCAGCATTGTGCATTGTGCATTGTGCATTGTGCATTGTGCATTGTGCATTGCCTCTCCTTAATCCTTAGTTATAGAGGGTTTTAACTGCCAAGTTGATGTTGTAGTATTTGGTGTTGCCGGTCACGTCTTTGATGACTTTGATGAATGGCGGGAACTTGGGTTCTTCGCCTTGCTCGCTGTCCATCTCGAGGACGCTGAAGCCCGGGTTGGGGTCAATGAACTGGTCGAGTTCGTAGTATTGGCCTTCCCAGATGAAGCTCTTGCGTATCTTGTGTATGGACTGGCGTGTGGGGTCGGCGAGAGCCATCATGCTCATGTACTGGTTGTAGCTGATATTGCGCTCGGTCTCGATGCGCTCGTTCTCGCTCACTGTCTTGGTGGTAGTTTGCAGATACACGTACTTGCCGTTCATCATGCGCTTGCGCAAGCGCACCACGGTTCCTGGCTCGCTCATGAGGTAGGTTTGAACGATGTCGGTCTCGATGGCATTGGGAATCTCGCCAACGAGTTCCACCATGAATTTGCGCTCGTTCTCAATGGGTTCGGGGATGCCCAGCACTTTGGAGATCTCGCGCAGCACTCGGCGAATCTTATTCTCGAAGTTCTCGCTGTTGCTTATCACGCGCAGGTGGGGGTGACCGGTCCAAGCGCCACGCAGCTTCTTGTCGAGAGTGCAGGCGAGCTCCACACCCTCGGTGCGTGCCTCGTTGTTGCTCGTGGTGTAGAACTCGGCGGCGCCGTCGGCGGCAGTAACGAGGTGCAGCACAGCGTCGTAGCGCGAGTCACGCAGCTTGTCGATGGGGATGTCCACCTCTTGTGTGATGGCCTGCCATGTCTCGGGGGTGAGATACACCGAGATGTCCATTGTGCCGCGGTCGCACACTAGCAGCACCGGTTTCTCGCTCTCGGCGGCGATAGAGGCAAATCGCTCCTCTATCTCTAGCTGCATCTGCAGCGTGGCTTTCTCGGCTTGGTAAAAGAGCGACTGGTTTTTAGTTAGATAGTCCACGCCACCCACGGCAAACATGGTGGGCACTTCGGGCACTGTATAAACTTGATAACCGAGGTTGGAGAAATGCTCAACCACTTTGGCGAGAGCGGTAGTCTTTCCGGCGCAAGGACCGCCAGTCAGTACGACTTTGGTAATTTTACTCATAAGACGGTGATTTATAGTCGTTAATGATTATTTTTAGAATAAACCTCTACTAAAGAAAAGGCAAATTTACTCATATTTTTTTAGATTACAGCAATTTCAGTTATGCAAAAAAATATGCATGGTTATCTACTTTAAAATTTGAACCCAGGAATCATCAAAATCGATTGCCTTTAAGATATCATTTTTGCTAATCACTGGCGGACGTTTAATCGTAAACTTTACGGCATTTTCTGGTATTCTTGTGTGAATTGTAAATTGTGAACCATGCGGCTGCCAAGTGAAACATGTTAAACCTGTTTCAATATGTTTTCCTATTAAGTTTCCATTGGAATTCGCTTCCCAAATATAATCACTAGTCCTAAAGCGGTGATTGTCTTCCTCAAAAAGGGTGTAGGAAAGAAGATCATTAGAACGCACCAAAATGGAAGTTCTAACTGGATTGAACTCATCATGAGCTAAATTAATGCGTTCATTCCAAATGCCTAAAACTGCCCTGCCAGTTTCTTGTATGTCCTTGTGTGGATCAGTGATACCATAAGAATAGTCAGGCGAGCAACGGCCACTTATTAGTCGGATATTACGAGCGGTAAACGGTCTCGAATTTTTAACGGTTTTCATTGACCATGCCATTTTGCCTAGAACCACATCAGCAATGCCAACTGGAGAATCCAAATGCTTACCACTAATTGCATCCGAAAAATCCTCTCCCCAATCGGAGCCAGAAATATCCTTCCTGCCAATATATAAAAGATGTACTAGATAACCTCCTATCTTGACAATCAAATCATCAGGAATTTCGTTTATTGGATAAGGTTCATTTGTTTGTAACTTTTTACCGTCTCTTAATCTAGGATGTTTCATTCTCAATCAACATTATTTAATATAAAATCAATTTTTCTTGCAATTTCTCTTATCATTGGAACTGCAACACTATTGCCAGTTTGTCGCCTAATTTCACCATGCGAAACTACTATGCGATAATTGTCAGGGAAACCTTGTAATCTCAACAGTTCGCGTGATGATGGGCGACGGTGACCATTTACAAGAAGATAATTATAACTCGCTCCTGTCCTTAATGCGCAAGCATAATCTAATACTGATACATTTCCGGCTTTATTCTCGTGCCATATTGAGGGATAGAAAATATTCTTACCTTCAGTTTGCTTGTGTCGTTTTTCTAAGATTTTTTCTGACGCAAAAAGAGAATTATCTACGCTTTCATCTGATTCAAGAAGACCATTTAAGGTGTATGGTTGCTTAACGAAATCAAAGTTAAAGGCATCAATCCTGTTTTGCGAAAGAAATCCAACAATTATGACTCGTTCTCGTTTTTGCGGTAAACCAAAATCTAACGCATTAAGCACTTTCCATTTCACCTTATAACCTAGCTCATTAAGTATCCTTAAAATCGTTTGAAATGTTCGATTCTTGTCATGGGTAGTCAATTGCTTAACATTTTCCAATAAAATTGCTTGTGGGTGATGGCGTTCCAATATAGTAGCAACGTCAAAAAATAAAGTTCCTCGTGTGTCAGCAAAGCCTTGCCGTTTTCCCATAATAGAAAAAGCTTGGCAAGGAAACCCGGCTAGAAGCAGGTCGAATTTTTGGGGAATGAATTTTTTTGTGGATTCTTGTGTAATATCTCCAAAAGGCATTTCGCCAAAATTAGCAAAGTATGTTTTCTGAGCATATTTATCCCATTCCGAAGAAAATACACATCTATATCCAAGTTCATTGAATGGCAATCTAATGCCACCAATTCCTGCGAATAGGTCTATTAAAGTGTGGTTTCCATTTAATGGGTTAGGAAATGGAACGTCAAAGAAATCTCGAAATAATGAATAATGTGACGGACTTTCAGCGACCATTGATGCAAATTCAAAAGTGGGTTCAATCTCAAGGTCGGGGTATAATTCTTTCTTCTTCTCAATAAAACCAAGAATGGTCGCTAATATTTCATTGCGACTTGTTTCCATGTTACCATTATGAAGAAACTGACTTAAAACCGCCATTTGATTCTCCCATGAAATTTCTTCATATATCTTTATGCCGTTTTCCGTATCAATCTCTTCTGGAAAGTTTGATAACTTAAGTTTTTTGTCAATATTTTCAGGAGTGTCTTTAGTCATGATTTAATATATACAAAACATGATGATGTCCTTTTAAACTGCAAATATAATCATTATTTCTCACATCATGCCACACTTGTTCATATTTTTTTGATTAGTCCCTTGATGTGAGGCGTCGGCGAGGTAATAAGGGGCAATTAATAATTATTTTTCACGTTATATTTATAATAGTAGGGACGAGGCTTGCCTCGTCCGTGAATTGTTGGTTTTTCCTGAAAGTTCTAGAAATTCTAGATTGTCAATTATCAAGCGGACAAGGCATGCCTTGTACCTACTTAAAACTTAAAACTTAACACTTATCTCAGTATATGTCGGCATTGCTTCAAGTAGAGAATTTATCGAAATCCTATGGTTACGACCCGTTGTTCACTGATATCTCCTTTGGACTTGACGAGGGCGATAAGGTTGGGCTGATTGCCAAGAACGGCACAGGAAAGAGTACCTTGCTCAACCTGCTCGCGGGAGTGGAGAGTCCAGATGGTGACGGCTCTATCATCTATCGTAACAATCTGCGCATCGGCTACCTGCCGCAAAGCCCGGAGTTTGAGTCGGCAAAGACGGTGTTGGAGGTGTGTCTCGAGGGCGATGACGAGGCTAGTGTGGCGGTGCGTGCCTATGAGCGGTCGCTAACGAGCGGCGACTCGACGGCTATGACGCAGGCTATCCAGGCGATGGACAACAGCCACGCGTGGGACTATGAGGCGCGCTTCAAGCAGATCCTCTCCCAGCTAAAGATTGACGACTTTCACCAGCCTGTGGGCGAATTGAGCGGCGGCCAGGTGAAGCGTGTGGCACTTGCCAAGATTCTCATCGACGAGCCGCAGTTCCTCATTCTCGACGAGCCTACCAACCACCTTGACATCGACATGATTGAGTGGCTTGAGAACTACCTCAAGCGCAGCACCATGACGCTGCTCATGGTTACCCATGACCGCTATTTCCTCGATAACATTTGCTCTAAAATTATGGAGCTTGACCAACAGCAGATTTTTACCTACGACGGCAGCTACAACTACTACCTTGAGAAGCGTTCCGAGCGCATCGAGGCGCAGAACGCGCAAGTGGAGAAAGCGCGCAACTTGCTGCGCACCGAGCTCGAATGGATGCGGCGCCAGCCGCAGGCGCGCCAGCACAAGGCGCAATACCGCATAGACGCGTTCTACGACCTGCAAGAGCGCGCACGCGGCTACCGCGACCGCGGCGACGTTCGCCTCAACGTGAATTCTGCCTACATCGGCAAGAAGATTTTCACTGCCCACCAGGTGAGCAAGGCTTTCGGCAACAAGGTCATTCTCAAGGATTTTGAATATACCTTCGCGCGCTACGAGAAGTTGGGCATCGTGGGCGACAACGGAGTGGGGAAATCCACGTTCATAAAATTGCTGCTCGGCGAGGTGCCGTGCGACAGCGGTAGCTTCGAGATTGGCAAGACGGTGCGGTTCGGCTACTACAGCCAGGATGGAATGAACCTCGACGAGAGCAAGACGGTGATTGACGCGGTGCGCGACATTGCCGAGTATATCTACTTCGATGAGAAGACGCAATACACTGCTGCGCAGTTCCTTAATATGTTCCTCTTCAACAACAGCGAGCAGCAGAAGTACATCGCCAACCTGAGCGGAGGCGAGAAACGCCGACTCTACTTAGCGATGGTGCTCATGAGCAAGCCCAACTTCCTCATCCTCGATGAGCCTACCAACGACCTCGACATCTCCACGCTCGAGATTTTGGAGGATTACCTCTCAAAGTTCAACGGCTGCGTGATAATCGTGAGCCACGACCGATTCTTCATGGACCGCACCGTTGACCACACTTTCGTCTTCATGGGCGACGGCGTGGTTAAGGATTTTCCTGGCAACTACAGTGAGTACCGAGCTTGGAAAGACTACCACGACCGCCTTGACGCTGAGGCCGCCCGTGCTACAGCAAAACCTAAAGAGAAGGTGAAGTATAACGTGCGTGACAAGAGCAATAAACTCACGTTCAAGGAGCGCAAAGAGTTAGAGTCCTTGACCATCGAAATAGAGCAGCTGACCACCGAGAAGCAGCAGCTCGACACCCTCTTCGCCAGCGGAGAGGTGATTACCGACATGGACACAAAAAGTGCCCACTACAGCGAGCTCCAGCAACTCCTAGAGGAAAAAGAAATGCGCTGGCTAGAATTGAGCGAAAAGGAGTGAGAAGATAATTTGGCAAAACAAGTAAAAAACACTATCTTTGGATAAGATAGGCTGCGTTTCGAAAATAAAAATGAAAAACTTCGCTTTCCATTTTATATTTCTCTCAACTTGCACTATCTTTGTGGCATCAATCGATAAATAAACTAGAACCTCTAGAATCTCTAGAAAATCTAGAAAATCTAGAACTTCTAGAAAAACTGATAACTGAACTGACAACTGAAAACTAAATCATGCCACAATTTGCTGAAGTAGTATTGCCGCTGGCGGTGCAGGGTACTTACACCTACCGCATCCCCGAGTCGATGACCGTGGGGGCGGGGTTTCGTGTGCTGGTGCCATTTGGCCGCAAGAAGTACTACACGGCAATTGTGGTGATGACTCACGACATCGAGCCACAGGGCTATAAGGTGAAGGAAATCCTTGCCCTGCTCGACGAGGGACCAGTGCTGCGGCATCCTCAGCTCAAGTTCTGGCAGTGGATTGCCGACTATTACCTGTGTACTGTGGGCGAGGTGTATAAAGCTGCCGTGCCAAGTGGGTTGAAGGTTGAGAGCGAGACGTTTATCAGTCCTAATCCCGACTATGAGGAGGAGGCACCAGGCGAGCTCAACGACCGCGAGAAGGTGATTCTCGACTTCACCAACCAGCGCGGCAAGGTGCAGATTACTGAGCTTACCAACGCCACTGGCTTCAAGAATGTGGAAAGCATCGTGAGCCGACTGCTCGACAAGGGCGCGGTGCATGTGGCTGAAAGGGTGATGGACAACTACCGTCCCAAGACCGAGACCTGCGTGCGCTTGACCATTGAGCGCGACGATGAGCAGGGGCTGCACGGCTTCTTCGACCGTGTGAGCCGTGCAAAGAAGCAGGAGCAACTGCTGCTGGCTTATCTAGACCTCTCGCATTGGATGCAGCGCGGCAAACCCGTGAAGGAGGTCACTCAGGAGGCGCTTCTCCACCGCTCGGGATGCACTCAGCCAGTGCTTGCCGCCGCCCGCAAAAACGGACTTTTTGAGATTTACAAGCGCGAGATAAACCGCTTTGAGTCGATGGGTAGGGGAGTGGTGGAGCTGCCAACTCTCACCGAAGTGCAAAAAACGGCATATAATAGCATTCACAGCTCCTTCAAGGAAAAAGACATAACGCTGCTGCATGGCGTGACATCGAGCGGCAAGACGTCAATCTATATGCACCTTATCAACGATGCGCTATCGCTGGGTAAGCAGGTGCTGTACCTTGTGCCCGAAATCGCCCTTACCACCCAACTCACGCAGCGGTTGAGGCGGGTGTTTGGCGAGCGCCTGCTCATCTATCACAGCAAGTTCAGCGACAACGAGCGTGTTGACATCTGGAAAAAGCTTCTCACTTCCAGCGAGCCGTGCGTAATAATTGGCGTGCGGGCGAGCGTGTTCTTGCCTTACAGCAACTTAGGTCTTGTGATTATCGACGAGGAGCACGACACCAGCTACAAGCAGCAAGATCCTGCGCCGCGATACAATGGCCGCGACACCGCCATCATGCTGGCGCACATGCACGGTGCAAAGACGGTACTCGGTTCGGCGACTCCTGCCATCGACACCTACTACAAAGCCCTAAACGGCCGCTACGGACTTGTGGAGCTTACCACGCGCTATGAGGACATAGAGATGCCACTGGTGCAGACCATCGACCTCAAGAAGGCCTGGAAGAAGCATGAGATGAAAGGAATGTTCTCGATGGAGCTTGTGAGCGAGTGCCGCAAGGCGTTGGATGCCAACGAGCAGGTGATTCTGTTCCAGAACCGTCGCGGATATGCCCCGATGGTGCGCTGCAAGCAATGTGCGTGGGTGCCTACCTGCGTGAATTGTGACGTGTCGCTAACCTATCACCGCCATGTGGAGACTCTCACTTGCCACTACTGCGGTCACACCATCACGTTGCCCACCGTGTGCCCTGCCTGCGGCAGTCCGAGTATCGAGATTGTGGGCTATGGCACTGAGCGCATCGAGGAGGAGATTGATGACGTGTTCCCAAGCGAGAAAATTTCGCGTATGGACCTCGACACCACTCGCAGCAAGAACAGCTACGACCGCATCATCGACGAATTCTCGCAGCACAAGACCAACATCTTGGTTGGCACGCAGATGGTGACGAAGGGTCTTGACTTCGACGCGGTGAGCATCGTGGGTATCCTCAACGCCGACACTATGATTCACTTCCCCGACTTCCGCAGCCACGAACGGGCGTTCAACATGCTGGAGCAGGTGGCGGGACGTGCCGGGCGCAAGAACAAGCAGGGCAAGGTGATTATCCAGACTAGCAACCCCTCTCATCCCGTCATCGAGCGGGTGGTGGAGCACGACTACAAGGGCTTCTACAACCAGGAGATTGCCGAGCGCCAGCAGTTTGGTTATCCGCCGTTCACCAAAATCATAAACATCTACCTCAAGCACAAGCAGGACGACGTGGTGGTGGAGATGGCGGTGCGCTACAGTAACCTGCTAAGGCAAGTCTTCGGCAAACGCGTTCTTGGTCCCGAGGCGCCGATGGTGGCAAGGGTGCAGGCTTTCTACATCCGCCAGATAGTCCTCAAGATGGAGCTTGCCGCCTCAATGACCAAGGTGAAGAAAATCCTGCGCGACCTCTATGAGCAACTCCTCGCCGCCGACTCCCGTATGCGCTCCACACGGCTCTACTTCGATGTGGACCCCTCTTAATTAATGCACAATGCACAAAGCGTAATGTCTAATGCAGAATGTAGAATTGCCTCATCGCACAATCACGCCTAGAGAAGACAATTCCTATGTTTGCTTTTGAGTTTGCAAACAATAGGGATTGTCAATCTAAAAATATGTAGATCGGAAGAGCACACGTCTGAACTCCAGTCACGGCTACA